>CAJQNM010000302.1 GCA_905479665.1 uncultured Saprospiraceae bacterium | reverse complement strand
TGAATTTAAAAGAGCCGTTGAGGGGAGGCGCAAGCCGATACGATCAAGCCATGAACGGAGTTAATAGAGGTCCCCATAAATTAATCGCTGAACAGATCGCTCAGAAAGCACTTGTTCTGATCTCACCGAGACATGCCTAATTAATGTCCCTTCCCCTTTCAATATTTTTTGTGGATCAGGCAAATACACTCCTTGATTAAACCCCAAGTTGACATGTGCAGCATAAGTGGCAATGTGACAATAGGCATCACGCAGCTCTCCAGAAGGACTATAGGCCACTGCCAGGGCATTGTAGTTATCCCAAATCAATTCATGAACATTCTCCTCGAGATCGAGAATGGCATTTCGAGTGAGGTCAAAGAGATATCTTACAGCTGGTGGATAGCTCATCAAGAATCCACTCAGAGCCTCCGGGATTTCGCGCATATTCACAATTTATGACAATTGGACCTCCGGTGCCCATGTGACCTTGCGATACTTCTTAAAATGACAAACGACACTTGTGCCTCTCCTATTCATGATGCGAAAAGTACCGTCCAATTTGATGGAAAAAATTCGAATTAATTTATAGCCCAGTACATTGACTTGTCGAAATTCCTCCTCTTGCATCCCGACTCCATTGTCCTGTACGACAAGCCTCAGTTGGCCATCTTTCTCCCGCAACGATACCTGGATCTGAATTTCCTTTTTCTGGTCACGCGCGCTTTTTAAAGAACTCGTGATTATTTCGTTGGCAATAAGTCCAAGTGGAATTGCTGAATCAAGATCAAGTATCATGGACTCGATATCAGTGTAAATTTCTGACTCTATGACCTCCGATTCCTGATGTGCTTCAAGGATACCCCGACAAAGATCTTCGATGTACTTTCTCAATTCAACTCCTGCAATCTGCCCAGTGTGGTAAATATTATTGTGCAACAGTGCGAGAGATTGCACCCGTCCTTTACCATCTCGCAAAGCGGCGGTGGCTTCTTGATTACTCATAGATCTTTCCTGCAAGCTAAGCAGTGACGATACAACCTGAAGATTGTTCTTGACCCGATGGTGGAGCTCTTTCAAAAGCATCTCATTTTCATGCTGACTTCGATCGATCAATGCTTGCTGATGAAGCAATTGCTGAGAAGACGATTGCTTTAAGCGATGGTAACGATATGCCAATACCACCAGTCCCAGCCCGATGCATCCCAAAGCCACTACATATTTTTCTTCGATCGATCGTGGTGAAGGCATCGTTGTTGATTGTTGACACCACAGATTCAGGGGCACGAGAAAGCTCAGGACCGCTGTCAACCCTCGTATCCATATACCGTTCAGCTTTGCTCTTATCGAATAAAGATCCACCTCTCACCGCTTAATTCACAAAGATAGTGGGTGTCGAGCACCGCGGGCTCACCCAAAAGGGTGAGATTACTTTGCAGTAGAAAAACCGCGAAAACGCGCCACAGCCATGGTACGGCTGTTTACATCTAGCTTATCGTAAATATTCTTGATATGGGTTTTGATGGTATTCACACTCACAAAGTGCTCCTCGGCCATCTGTCGATTGGTCTTTCCAGCCTTTAAGGAAAGGAGCACATCAAACTCCTTTTGAGTCATCATGCCTAGTATCTTCTTGTTGACATCCTCGAGTGTGGTTTCGACCACCGGTTGCGCTTGAGAATAGTTAAAAAGAGCAATCTCTAACGTGGTGAACAGGTCATTTTCATCAAAGGGTTTGACTATATAACCCATTGGACGGGTTCGTTTTGCACGATCTACTGTGTCACGGTCGGCATACGAAGTGAGAAATACAAAAGGGATGTGGTACTTCTCATTGATCAACTCAGCGATCTGGATTCCATCCATCTCACCGTCAAGATTTACATCGAGGAGAGCGATATCTGGGGTATTGTTAGCCAGTTCCGTCAATGCAGATTCACTGTCATAAACCACCGCAGAAACGGAAAAATCAATATTGTCGAGGGTCTCCCGAATATCTTCGGCGATGAGTGGTTCGTCTTCGACGACAAGAACCTGAATATCTGTTGTTTTCATTTCTCTGAGCAGATGTGATCGTGGAGACAAGTTAGTAAATCCCCCCCTATTCCAGACTATATCTCTTGTGCACCAGTCAGTTTGTTTGGAGCGCAGCCATTCATTTGGGGTACATGCCAATAGAGTATCACTATCGCGCCGATACGTATCATATCGTATCTAAATGATATGATCTCTATGATATCTATCGCGAACTTAGATAATGTCAAGCACAGAGACCAAACGAAAAGATTGCAATTTGGATCACTTTTTTTATGGCTGCACCTTTGCGTATTCAAGAACAGCTAATGAATCAAATAGAAACAAACAGGAACAGAATCAAGCTTATCTCCTAAAGAAAAATCTGTCTTTGCTATTGTTGTAAATCAGGAACAATCGCTAAGAGCCTAGAAATCCCAAACCAACCCCAAAGAAAATATTGAAATCACTAAGGGCAAAAACCTAATTGAAAAACTTGCTACTGGGCCAGGAACAAATTATACAATTAACTTAAATTTAAAACGACATGTACTATTTAAGGAATCTGTTCCTCCTCTAAGCGAAGCGCCGCTATGTTAGCTCAATAGCGTATAGTAGTAATTAAAGCTTTAATAGTGTCAACTCACATAGGAAATAAATACTAATTGATAAACTTCCAAGATGTACTCATAAAAGCACAACTTCTTTATCCAAAATCGATCCTCTTCATTATAGCATCTTAGCCCATGATAGAATGATAAAATATGTCTCTGATCGTATCCCGTTATAGCCTAATTTTTCCCTACATTAGTCTCTCATGCAAAGAAAATTGAACAAAGTAATTCTCTTCCTTTGTTTGTGTGGTCTATCCTTTCATATTTCCGCACAACAATATGGCTATGTTCAATACAATTCCCGGTCTGGAGCCCCTTTTGACCAGGTGTCCAGTGTACTTCAGGATCAGGCGGGCTTTATATGGATTGGCAGCCAAAACGGTCTGTATCGCTTTGATGGAATCCATTTCGACAATTATAGCATGCATACCAAGAGTCAATCCATCCATCAACTTCATGAACGTGAAGATCACCTGATGTTTGTCAATGACCTAGGTATCTATCAAATTGACGATCTGTTTTCGCAGCCTAAGGTAACTCCGCTACTGGAAGGCACAATCAATGAAACGGCTGGTCTTCCTTTTTATCCCAACGGTTTTGCACTAGCTAAAAATCAAGATATCTGGCTTACCCAGTCCAATCACAGCATTGGAAGGTTGCAGCAAGCAGATTTCAAAACCTATCGATTTTCCGAAACGAATAAAGCGCAAAATCTTGCGATACATGAAGATTCAAAAGGAGGAATTTGGGTGCTTAGTCCATTGGATGGATTATTCTACTTTGATAAAGCCACTAATACTTTTGAAAAAAGGCTGGACCTTAAATATGGGACTGCCCTGTTAATTCATAAAGATTACCTTGTAGCAGGAAGCGATGCCCTGCGTGTCTATACCATTGAAGAAACTAAGCTCCAGCTAATTAAGACAATTGAGCTTGACGATGACCTGATCACTGCGATGCATGTGGATCAAAATGATCAATACATCATAGGCACCAGCAAGGGAAAGTTATTTACAATATCTAATTTAGACTCTCCACCTGAAACCATATATGGGGCCAATGAAGCCCATCGGGTGGAAGAATTGGATTTTGGGCATATCTATCAGATTTATGTAACCACCGATAGCAAAAGCAACAACGATAAGCTTTGGGTTTGTTCGGAAACCGGGCTTTGGCTGCTCCAGCAGCGTTTTTTCAAAACCGTTAAGAATTTGCCCATGAATAATCCCATCGGCGTGGCCATTGGCAATCAAGGGAAAGTTTGGGTACCCATTAATTATTTGTATGAAATCTCTCCCCTTGAAGATGAATTCACCGCAAAGCCCATCTATAATAATTTACAGGCCAATGCAGTTGCTCAAGACAAAGCCGGATTCACTTGGGTATCAACGTCTACCCCAAAAGTTGAATTATTAAAATATGCCAATGACAAGATCATCAAACGATTTGAAGACTTTGACGACCGAGGTGAGACCATTTTCAATCTCTACCCAGACAGTAAAGGGAATATTTGGTTTTGTCAAGCCCCTTTGAATAAACCCATTATTGGTATCGCCATGATCGATGCAAAAGGAGAAATCAAGTATTACGACGAGACCAAAGGTTTTTCTAGTAGGGTTTTAACCATCAAGGAAAGTGCCCAGGGTGAAATATATGCTGCAGGTATCGGTGAAGAAAGCTATTTATATCGTCTTGATCCAGATAAAGATCAATTTGTGAACCTTAGCCCCGCCCTTCCTTTTGTAGCTTTGCTCAATTTTGAAGTCCATGATATGACCATCGACGATCGTGGTGTGGTATGGCTAGCTACTACTGATGGCCTACTCCGCTATGATGCTGAAAATATTACACTGATTCAAGACGATATTCTAGGTCAAGAAGAGGTGAGAGGAGTAGCACATTATTCCAATGACAATATTTGGATCTCCACGGCAACTAAGGGACTCGTTTTCCACCATCAGAATACCTCCACAGTTTTAGGTGAAATAGAAGGTTTGCCTGCAGTCATTAGTGCTTACCGATGTATTACGACAGATGCTCAAGGACGCCTTTGGGCAGGTACGGCAGAAGGCCTGGTATACTCACGTATGCCTGCGGCAACTCTACCCTATTCCAATGCACCAAGGATTAGAAAAATCACTATCAACCGAAAGGAGTTCACAGAAGGCTTCGCTGATGTGTTGGAAATAGAAAATGGTCAGCAACTGGAATTACTATTTACAAATCTGTCCTTTCCGGCTGGAAATGTACAATACCAATACAGGCTGCTTCCCAAAGAAGACATCCAGCTCATGTTGAAAGAACAGCTATGGCAATCCA
>CAJQNM010000301.1 GCA_905479665.1 uncultured Saprospiraceae bacterium | reverse complement strand
GATTGTGGATCAGGAGGTCGGTGGTTCAATTCCTCCCAACCGTACCAATCTTTTCAATTACTTAGACAATTTAGTAGACTTGGAAATCTATTCGAGTGACCAATAAGTGACCAAATAGCAATCACTTTTTTACATTTGGATTATCAAGGATACCCTCTTCTAGCCTAAGCTCCGGCAATACTGCGCAAGAATAATTTTTATCGAAAATAGCCAGGCAGCATTGAAAACCAAAGAGCATGTTCATGCATTTTTTTTCTTACTTTCGATAAATTCAAGAAATTGATCTTTTACTTCTTCTATTAGTGCAAATCGATCATCGGAGTTGTTCCGCTCGCCCACATTGCGCACCAACTCTCCCTGCCTTTGAAGAGGAACATGACCATAGCTGTCGAGTGAGGTCAGGACTTTGTTATGCCCAATATTCTGGCTCCACGCCTTGAAGGCTTCAACAGAGTCGCAATGTTGCTGCCCATAATTGATCAAACAGTTTCTAAAACTGTGGGGGTTAAAATACGGCAAATTTGCAGCTGTAAAACTTTCCTGAAATATTTTTCGGATCGGGCTCGCATCACTCCAGAACTCGGGCACAAGGCCATCAGGCTCAAACTGCATAATGGTGTTCAATTTCATTCTAGTGCTCGGAAACAGGGGCGCCTCGTCTCCGTACTGCAAGTTTTCCCGCAAATGCTTCACGTAGTCCGTAAAAATTCGCTCAAAATCATCCCCAACAGGGAAAAAGAACGTTTTGATGTGTTTGGATGCCTTGGTTTCCGTAGCCCTCGGGTCTTGGTCTACGAATCGATCCTCAATATCGACTAGCCCGAGAGGCAATTTAGCGGCAGCGGTTACCCGAATGCCCGTAAGTGCAACGAACGCTATCAGGGCTCGGTTTCGCAGTTCAATATCGGTATTGGACGGCATTGAGTTAATACACTGGCGAATTTGCTCGAAAGTCGGGATTTGTTTCTTTGGGCGAGCCCTGGCCTCCCCAAGAGTTTTTCTAGAGGGGTTTAGATATTCCACATCCCGGATCTTGATGAAGCGACGGTATCCCTGTTCACCTGAAAGCCATTGTAAGAACTTCATAATCTGTCGAAGAGTGGAGTGCACACTTGATGCTGCCAAAGGTTTACTGGTTCGCACGTTTGGTGTTTTGAGGAGGCTTTCCTTAAAACTCTTTGCTTGCCTTTTGTTGAAAGACGCGAAATCAGCAAATTTTGTATGCGCCTCGAACTTTTGCAGAGCTCTTGAAGCGGCGGCAATAGTGCTCTTGTGCCTACCTCCAGCCTCGGCGAGGTAGTCGAAGTAATCTCGCTTTATGCGTTCGTTTTTGGCATTGTATTTTTTGCTCATTGCTAAATCTCCTCAATTCCACAGTTTACGAGGGGAGACTCACTCCCACTTAAGGTTCGATTGTTGTGGCGTTACGATGCAGAAGCTGGCGGGCAGTTTGTCGATATTTTTGCTGCTCACAGCACGGTTCATCACTGTCCCACAGTGATTACACACGCCCCTTATTCGGCGTTGACCGCCAGGGCTTTGAACGAGAATAAATTCATTGTTTTTTGGTTTTTGGGGTAATCGGCATTTGAAGCAGAACAGTTCATCTGGAGCGCACGTATGTTTGCGGCCGGATCTCATGTTTTTGAGGAATTGCTTTAGATCGGAACCATGGAAAAGGATAGGCTGGCGATCATCGATTACTTGAAGCCCTTTATCACGCCAGTTTCGAATGGTGTTGGGATGTACCTCAAATAGATCGCAAACCTCTTCGGTGGAATAGCTTCGGGTGCTACTCACCAGTTGCGGGTTATAATTTCGTCTACGGCGTGGTGTCATATCGACACCGTGCATGCAGAGGTAGAATGCCGCTGCAATCCATCTGACCACGCTCTCAAGTCAATGCGCCTGTAACGGACGCAGCGAGCCGAGATCTTTATGAAAACCGGTGAGTTTCCCCGCTGACGAAACCCCTGAAGAGTTCGAACTGACAACCCGAGGAACGCGGCAGCGGCGTGTTCATCTATCAGGTTATGCCAGTAATCGAGCTCTTCGGCACTGTCGCCTGGGTCGTCTGATATTTCGTATAGTCGGTTAAACTGATTCATTGCTCTGCTTTCCAGTAACCTCGAACCGGATGTGACCGGTTTACGTGGCTCTGGACCAGAGGTAGGAAATAATGGGGCTCCTGAATAACTACGCGAATAGGCTCCAAAAACCCTATTCACATAGTTAAATACCAAGCTAGGTGTATAACTGTGCCTGAAGAAGCCTAATGGAGCTAATTCTCGAGAAAATCTCTCGCACTAGCCGTATAGCGCCAAGCCTCTCTGCCGAGTTCATCTGGCGCAGCTTTCCAGGATTTGATGCCTTCGCTGATTACCCTATCAGAGAGTTTAATGTTTGCAGGTTTGCAACACAGGTGCAAAAAATCCACAAACGGTCCCTTTGAACGCCTTCTATCGGGGTCATCATCAGCCTTAGTGCCATCGAAGGTGTGGGTCGGTTTGGTTTTTGTGATTTCTCTCCAATTATTTGCGAGAAAAAAGACAAGATCTTGCTTAAGCTTATTTTCAAAATTTACTTGCCCGCCACGT
>CAJQNM010000300.1 GCA_905479665.1 uncultured Saprospiraceae bacterium | reverse complement strand
ACGTCTAACGTCTCATATCTCAAATCTCATTTCCCAAAATCTAAAAACCCAAAGGATGTCTATCCTCGTGCTCCGTCAGTTTCTGAAAATACTTCGCTAGCGTAATAATCTTATGCTCGTCAAAGAGGTTGCCAATAAAGGAAATACTTGTCCCACTCCCATTTTCGGCAAATCCGTGAGGAACGACCATACATGGTTGCCCAGTGAGATTTGTGACCAGCAATTGCGATCCAGAAAAACTAGGGGTAACAATGACGTCGTAATCCTTGATCATGGCATGAAATTTTTCAATCAGCATAGTGCGAAAGCGATTGGCCTGCAGATACTCTACAGCGGGTATGAGTCGTGCCTCGCGAAAAACATTTGGCCAGGCATTCTTTATTTGTCTCACCAGGAGTGAATCTTGATTGCTGCGGGTGAGCTCGTCAAATGCGGCAGCTGCTTCGACACTCAAGATGAGCCGGAGTGGACCCACTGGTAAATCTATATTGTAATTGATTGGCTCCAAGATTATACCTCCATCTTTCAAGGCTTGCAGTGCGGCAGAATCTTTAGGGTAACTTGGGGATAGGGGATTAAAGAGATTTTCGAAATAGCCCACACGCAGAGACTTGGCATCATCATTCTGGTCATAGTCAAATGCGGCATCCATCAGTGTATAGTCTTTACCATCAACTCCTTGTATCGCGGCAAAGACGATGGCACAGTCTTCGGCACTGCGACATATCGGACCAATCTTATCCATACTCCAGCTCAGCGCCATGGCTCCTGACCGAGACACCCGACCAAAAGTGGGTCGTAGACCCGATGCACGACAACGAGTAGACGGCGACACAATCGATCCTAAGGTTTCGGTGCCGATGGCAAAGGGCACCAAACCAGCAACGGTAGCTGACGCAGACCCTGCCGAAGAACCGCTGGAGCCTTGTGCGAGGTTCCAAGGATTGCGCGTCACTCCACCATACCATACATCCCCCCATGCCAGTGCGCCCAGCGTTAATTTCGCAACCAGAATGGCTCCCGCAGCGTCTAGGTTTTGGACCACCGTTGCCGTCTCTTCGAGCACCTGGTCTTTGTAGGGCATGGCGCCCCAAGTAGTCTTGTATCCCTGCACGGCCAGAAGGTCCTTGGCGCCGTAAGGTATGCCATGCAGTACGCCTCGATAGTTTCCGGCAGCGATCTCAGCATCTGCTAGAGCCGCCATTTTGAGTGCGCGCTCTTCGGTGATTGAAATGACACATTCGAGGGTATCACCAAATCTCTGCAAGCGCTCCAGAAAAAACCGGGTTAATTCAGTTGAGGTGATTTTTCTGGTCTTCACCAGAGCAGCCAGTTCAAGAATCGAGTAAAAGGCGAGGTCATTCAGGTCGGCAGGGACATTGATGTCGTCGGCCACTTGCCAGTCTATTTCACTTGTTGCAGGCTGCGGACTAAAGCCCATCGGCAGGGGGTTGAAGTATAATGCTGGAGGCACCCCATTGTCCAAGCTAAATTCACGCATTTCTGCCATGGCTTCCTTGGTGTCAAGTACACCCTCGCTCATGCTGTCTTGTTCGCTTTGCTCAAATTGCAAGCCGATGAGGTCCAGTGCATGCTGGAGGTGGGACTGCCCATACATGGTGAAGTTGATCAACCAGATAGCGAAGCACGTCGAAAGTAATTTCATATCATTCTGTTTTTTTTCATCTTGAAAGCACGTATGAAAATACTGGAATTAAACATGAATGGATCTCATTTGGAATTTCACCAATCGTCCCTGTCCAGCAAGGAGACGGTGATCTGCAATGGCCAGATCGTCTCGGAGCTCAAGTCGATCACTGGAGGTCTGCACAAATTTGAAATTGAGGAAGATGGAGAGCTGGCTGCCTATGAGGTGGTCTATCAAATGGATCTGGGGGGAGTGCGGGTGTCGGTTTATCGAAACGGTGATTTTTTAGCAAAGCGCTGAAAATGGGACATTTTGGACCCCTTCCTTTTCATTTTCAACAGAAATCATGCACATTTTCGAAAACCTAGGCTAAATAAGATCTATACCTTGCGATTCTGAAGTCATCTAAGACTTAATGAGTGGACTTTCAAGGGGCCTGTAGTTTTGCTACGGCCCTTTTTTGTTCTACTCATCTCAGTTGCAACCCTACACAGACGTACTTTTGAGGTTCTTTGGGCGAATGCGAGATCAGAGTAGCCTTATGTCCGCTCCGTCCTGCTATTGGTGTGGGCAACCATCTTGTTGCGAACCAATATCCTGCTGATGTTCTTGATGCATGTCAAGTATTTATAATTGCTTATAATCGTTTGTAGTCGCTTATTAACGGTTAGTTCTCGACGGGGTGGAGTGAAAAGTGGATGAGTAGATGGTGAAAAGGTGGGAGTGGATGGTTTGGAAACGTTATTGAAGGTGTTTAAGATTTGCCTGTTCTTCGATGATCACAGTCCACCATGTTTTATTGCAGAACATGAAGCTATCATAGAGATCAATAGTATGGAAATTTTGAAGGGAGACCTTCCTAAGAATAAGAAAGGGAAGATCCTTAAATGGGCGAGAAAAACAATGAGGAACTGATGGAAATTTTTACTGATTTAAACGAACAGAGAACAACAAGTCGGACATTGAGTTACGAACACTGAGAAAGATCATCGAAATAGGATTTGGTAAGGAACTGAAATTGGCGGTAAAGTGATGGGTGAATGCCTATCTCTAACACTCGATATCACGCCAGTCACCCTTCGGAATGGCCGTCGGGCATCGCCGAAACCGTTCCAATTCGAAAAAAAAACATATTGATGCAAAATGACACCTTTGGAATTAGCTGAAAAATATATGAACTGTGTTTTCAAAACGCGAGATTTCGAAGAGTTGAAAACCATACTTTCTGATGACTTACAATTCGGCGGATCTTTCTACAATTTTGAGTCAGCGGATCAGTATATTAACTCTCTTCGAAATGATCCACCAGAAGACTTCGAATATGAAATAATAAAAAGGTATGCGGATACTTCTTCAGCCTGTCTGGTCTACCAATTTTCTAAACCAGGCGTGTCAACTTGTATGGCACAGGTTTTTGAGACTACTGATGGGAAAATAAGTAGGATTCTGTTGATTTTTGACACAGGTGCATTTCCATCAGATTACAAAGGAAGAATAAAAGGCGCACCTCCATAAAGACAGCTAGGATTTCAATGCAATGTCCATAGGGCCTTGCTCCCGTTCAGCGCGGGAATAATTCAATTGTGGATTAAATTCACTGCGGAATTATGCGAGTAAGCATATGATTAAATTAACCTCTTTTATTGAGAATTATTAAAACATGCGCGGCCTCCTGAGTCGGCTAAAGACCCACCACTGAATACACTTACCCTAGGCTGCTGCTGCCAAAGATACCTATCACCCATCCCAGAGATGCCTATCCCCCTGCCCCAGTGGCAATTCCGACGACCGCCTGTCCGTTGTAGCCCTCCGCTTCACCAAAGATTGCCCAGGCATGGATTCCGTAGTTGAAGATTTAATCACTTTCTCGTCATGGACATGTGAGTTGACATCGATATGCTGTGCCCTAATACTTGAACTGCCAATCAGCAGCATGAAAACCAGATAAATCTTCTTCATTGTGAAGTTCACTTGCAAATTGAATATTTTCATTTTAATTTCTTTGTGTTTGGTTTTGATCTGATTTTAGATCTTTTTATTTAGCAACGCATTTGGAAGGTAATGACGTAGTCGCCCATGCAACAGCCATCTCGATCACCGTCTATCTCCATTTCGTTAGTACCCAAAATCGGTGTGGCTCCAGTCCCTTTGAGAGTTAATGAGAATACCGTTTCACAAGAACTAATGGCACTCCAATTTTCACTAGTTTGAATCGTAACTTTGGTGCGATTGTTAGACCAAGTCAATTGACCGCTGGTGGAAGTGCCTTAGTTTCCAGATATAATTAGATTCGTGTCATAAATCTTCTGATTTATGTGATATTGTACCGCTTTTCTTTATAGAGAAAGGGAAAGACAATTTAACCTTATCTTAAAGAGGTTCCATATTTTGAAGTGAACTAAAAATAAAAATACTGGAACCTAGCAAGCGCAATTTACAGAACTAAGAAGCTGACCTAGGCTGGTAGATGTCACAGCGACTAGACATACGGATAGATGTGATGAATCATCCTGTAAGTATATGCCAGATTATCGCCGAGCAGATCATGAAGGGTGTGAGTGTGCGTGTGTGCAACCCCCTACCGAACTCTTTTCCATAAAGGCCTCATGCCATCCTGCATCTCTTGAATGGGACGTTCCCAACGACCGTCTTTTTTCCAAAAGAAGTCACCAGAAAAACTGTCTCGATCAATAGGAGTCCAAACTTGCTTAAACTCAATGCTCTTACCGCCAGTTGGTGCTCGTGCTTCGTCGCTCCAGGGCAGGTGGTCACCCGCTTTGTAGTGGCAGGTAAACTCGCGGTGGATGACCCCTTCTTCACCGACATGGTAGATTCCTTCCGACATCAAGTGAGTACGTTCGGATAGATACGTATTCATGAAGACGATCTCCTCCTGCACACCATCGTAGCTGATCACGCCGGCACTTTCGTTTCTCCATACCTTTGGATTACCCATTTTACCGGCGTTCCTGAAGTAGATCATGCGCTTGTTTTCTCCCCAGTCGAAATACATCGTTGCTGCTCGACCTTCACTCATTTCAGAGCGCCATTCCCCGACTAGCCAGGCAATCGATTGATAAACATCGGGCACGTCTGTCACATTTTTCTTGCGCACAAGTCGGAAGGGATCACCATTGCCATAGGGTTCCCAAATCCCATAGTCCAGCTGCTCTGTAGTGCATTCCAGGGTATCGGCATGTACTTGAAGGCAAGTACCCCGGTAGGTCTTCCAACCTTTCATTTCGTCCGCTTGATTCCGAAATTGGGTGCCTCGCGGATAATAGACATCGTAGATACGGCGAAAACCCACTTCTCCCGGGATAGGTTCGTAGCGACCCTGGTAGAAAAAATCGTCTTGTTGCTGAAAACCTTGAAACTCCACTACGCCCGTTCGGGGATTGGCGGCGATGTGAGAGGTCAGAATGGCCTTGTTGACATCTGCCCCCCTCACTGCCTCGTAAAAGGTCATCATCTTTTGTCGAGGATCTACCCAGGTGAATTTAAAGGCCACCGAGCTGGCAATATCCGGATTTCTGGCGAGGAGTTGACTGTCCGCGACGGCATACCAGTCTCCAACAAAAGGCTCCAGAAATTTCAGCAGCTCCTCAGGCCGGTCCTGCTGGGCCCATAGACCATGCACCACCAACAAATAGGGTATCAGCAGTGCGACACACTTCGTATTCATCGTCATCCTCTTTTGATCATCAAAGAAAGGCAGGCGCAGCGTAAAGGGAGGTCATCGAACGTTGAAAACTGTCTCAATCCACTGAATGAGACTCCATTGGATTGGCTTGCAACCACCTGATGGGTGTCGATCCCGTTACTTTCTTAAATGTCCGATTGAAACTGCTCTTGCTCCCGAAGCCACATTCCGTGGCTACACCGAGCAAAGAATACTTATGTAAGTCACCTGCGATCAACCTCCGTTTGACTTCCTCGATCCTCAGCTCGGCTACCAGATCGTAGAAACTTTTGTGCATACCCTGACTTAGAGCTTGCGATAAATGGTGGCGAGGAATATCCAGCTGACTGGCTAAATCGTTGAGCGAAAATGTGGTGGATCTCCAAGGTTGATTCGCCTGAAGGTGATGCAAAATCTTCTCCTCCATTTGTTTTATTTGCGCTGATGTTAAAGGTGAAGTACCGTACTTCTTCTGATCCTCTGGCACGATGTCGACTTTGCCAAATACCAAATAACTCATCGTGTGAATGGTAGCGGTGAAGATCAAAACAGAGGTCAACTCATACAATGCTCCATTCCATGCAAAGACTAAAAAAAGCAGCTGCAAGAGTAATTTGCCTATCAGCACCAAGGCAAAGACTTTGCAGAACATGCGTAACCAGCGAATACGCGCACTATCGGATCTACGGCGCAAGGTGGCCCAAGCCAAGCCAGCATAGAATAGCATTAAAAATACGTGCAGGCTTGCCTTGAGCATCGGCCAAAATGCGGGTATATGGTCGCCATAAACGGCATTAATCGCGGCCAACTTGTCGGTCGCTGACCAGCCGTAAACCGGGATCCAATCGAGTAGGACATAGAGCGCAGGCAGGCAATGCACCAGGTCATAGATCCGATAGGAATGGTCTGATTGGGATGACTGGCGAACAAAAAAGTATAGAGATGGTCCCATAAGATAAAGCAGTGGTGCAACCATGCCCAGCAGATGCGGAAAGTCTTGAATTACTCTACTCAGATAAAGTAGGTAATTGGAAGTCCACAGAGACAAAATCACCAGAAGGAGCGCCAGCCATATCATACCGGACTTTCTTTTTGATTTTGTGACCAGCAGTACTGCCAGGAAAAGTCCATGCAAAACAACGGCAGCAAAAAGGATTAAGAAGAGAAATGTCTGTTGATCGCTTAATTGCATTTCATCAAATATTTACTACCCTGGTGAGCCACGCTCTAAAAAGTCATATTTCTGTTAAACCCAAAACATGCAATAGGAAATTTCACACATGGATTATTTGAATCAAAATACAGTTTAATAGTTTGATTTTCATGCGATTGCGATCAAAAATAAAACGCTAAGACGATTTGTCAAGTGAATCTAATAGATGCATTGCATGAGGAGAATGTTAATATGTCGAGAATTGCTTTTGCAATATCGTATTACATGTATGAAATTGATTCTACTGCGGCACATTTCTCATACCCACCCACTGACGTGGTTCCTTCGTTTAAATGTCTACCGGACATTACTCACCAAAGGTGAAATCGCTCTGGAATTATCAAGCCTGTCTGACCGCCAGGCAGGGCACTTCTCGGAGCTATGCCTCCTCACCAAAGTGCTTGCTAATTCCTGCCGGCCGGCAAAGCAGGGTTCATAAGAAAATCAGGTCATCCGAGATCGTACCTTATGGTAATATTGGCACATCAACAACCGAGATTTTTGACAACAATTTAGAGTCTTCTTCACCTCACTCATCGTTACGTCCCGCTGTACAGCGGGACGCCATAGCTGCGGCTATGTATCCGCTGGCGGTTCTCTCGCTCAAGTGTCCACAGGACCCTTGCCAACGGATCACTCGTTCATACTTGGATGCCTTGATTGAGGCAAAGAATCCCAGCATAATTGACTATAAAACCTCAGTGGTTGTGGTTGATGTGCTAGAGAGAGAATGATAGCCTCGTTGTTTAAGTCGCTCAGTCTTCGCCAGAATCCCACATAGTGGAGACTTTCACTCCATAAGTATTTCATTTCTCGGTACTTTTACTAGAATGATTGGTAACCATTCAGGCACACACAAGCGATATGAGATCAGATTGGCTATCGCCAAATCCACTCCATATCGCCAGACCGGTGGCAACCATTAACAACAAATACCAAAAAATGAAGTGCTCGATAAAGAGTCTAGTAATTTCAAGTTTAATCTTGCTAATGTTCGCTTCTTGTAATTCTGAAAATCAATTCCAAAAACCAAACATTATCATTATATACACAGATGATCAAGGCTCTGGCGATGTAAGTGCTTTAAATCCCAACGCTAAATTTACAACTCCCAACATTGATCGATTAGTAAAAGAAGGGATTGTTTTCACAGACGGTCACAGTAGTGATGCTGTTTGCACGCCTTCCAGATATTCATTATTAACAGGAAGGTATAGTTGGCGGACTTCATTAAAACGAGGTGTGCTTGGAGCCGATGGCTCCTGTTTGATAGAGAAAGAGCGAATGACCATTGCTTCGTTACTTCAAAACAACGGTTACAATACGGCCATGGTAGGAAAATGGCATCTTCAAATGGAATTTGAGGGTGAAGTTGGAAGAAACAGAAATTGGCATAAACCATTCACAGACGGACCAACAGAAAAAGGGTTTGATTACTTTTTTGGAATACCGGCATCGATGAATTATGGTGTTTTAGCATATTTGGAGAACGATATGGTTATTGATGCTCCTTCAATGTGGACAAGAAAAAAGCACATAAAAGAACCTTATACTGATTATAGAATGACTCCTCCATACAATATAGAAAAAGGAGAAGGAAGTGGTTGGATAGAAGTTGCCCCGTCATTTAATGACGAATTGGTTTTGGAAACATTTGCTAAAAAAGCTGTAGAATATATAAGTAGTTCAGCTGAAGATGCAAAAAATGGGAAACCGTTCTTCCTATACTTACCATTAACGAGTCCGCATTTGCCCCATTGCACACATCCAGATTTTCAAGGGCGCAGCAATTGTGGAAAGTATGGCGATTTCATGGAAGAAACCGATTTCCGAATAGGTCAAGTTCTCAATGCATTAGCTGACAACGGATTAGAAGAAAACACTTTGGTTATTTTTTCATCCGATAACGGAGCCGAAGTGAATTATTTATATCAACGAGACACCTATAATCATTATAGTAGTATGAATTTTAAAGGTGGAAAACGTGATATATATGAAGGAGGCCATCGTGTCCCTTTTATAATGCGTTGGCCTAAGGCTATAAAGGCTGGAAGAAAGATTGATGTAACGGTTTGCCAAACCGATTATTTAGCTACAATAGCAGACATTATTGGAGTAGAGATTCCAGACAATGCAGCTGAGGACAGTTACACCTTATACCCTGCACTAAAGGACGATAATTTTGATAAAAACCTTAGAGGAGCTGTTATACATCATTCGCATGAAGGCTATTTTGCCATACGTGATGGGAGGTGGAAATTGAATATGTTGCGTGGTTCAGGTGGGTCATTAAAACCCAAATTAATTACACCGAAAGATGATGAGGCAATATACGAACTCTATAATTTGGATGATGACCCAGGCGAAACAACTAACCTTTATTTTGAGCATCCTGAAATCGTTAAAAAATTAACTCAAGAGATAACAAAGATAATTAAAGAGGGAAGATCAACACCTGGCACGCCACAGTATTATGTCAAAGATAATTGGAACCAGATTGCTTGGATGAACTAATAGTTTTATAAAACAAAACCTAACCTTTATCTGTAAGAATACTTTATTTTTAGACACAGCGTTTGCCAACAATGTATAAAAATATTAGCAGAATTATTAGTAAATTAAGGGGTTGTAGCCTGCTTAAGCTCACTTGCATCTTGAAAAGAAAGTGCCACGCAGTCGGCTACTATTCTTATATTACCCAATTCGTGCAATAGGATTCGTTACGAGGCGCATTTATGCAAGATTAGCAAGCACTTTGATGATTGAGGAGCGATTCCAGCCCATCGGGCTGGACCTAGATCCAGTGGATCTTGGAGCGACG
>CAJQNM010000299.1 GCA_905479665.1 uncultured Saprospiraceae bacterium | reverse complement strand
CGGGCAGCATGCGATTTGTCGATTACCCAAGCCACCGTCACCGATCTAAATTGTTTCAATGATGAAAGCGGGGCGATCGAGATATCAGTAACCGGTGGCTCGGGAAACTATGCCTACGATTGGTCCGGACCTCAAGGAAATGTAGGTGCCAGTCAAACTATTCAAGATTTACCTAGTGGCAATTACACCCTTTCAGTCAGAGATCTTAGCGACGAGACGTGTGAGATTTCGACGTCTTATACTATCAGCGAACCGGATTTGATAGAATTGGATTTGGAGCAGACCCCTACCACCTCTGTGGGAGAAACTGATGGGACGATCGCGGCCACCATTTCCGGAGGTACAGCTCCCTTCTCCATCGAGTGGTCAAGTACCAATGGAGGGAATGGAATATTAAACGGACAACAAAGTCCGACCGAGATCGGTAACCTCAATAGTGGAAGCTACACCATCACCATCACCGATCAGAACGATTGCATGACCTCCAAAACCATAACTGTCAAAGATCCCGATTGCCCCATCACCATAGATCTGGTGCAATCGGGTGCGATCACCTGTCATGGCTCGGCGGAGGGAGCCCTCAGCGTGAATATCGAAAATGGCACACCACCCTATAATTATCAGTGGAGTGCCCCTGGCATCGGCAACCAAGCGGAGGTCCAAGGCCTCGGCCCGGGACAATATTCGGTGACCGTCACCGATGGCAAGAATTGCACGGTTGAAGACAGTTATGATCTAAGTGAGCCAGGTGCAGTCACTGTTGAATGCACCGGCACCCGGGTTTCAGAACTCGGCGGCAGAGACGGCACCATCACCGTAAAATTTGAAGGTGGGACAGGGACACGCTATACGATAAGCTGGCAGCAAAAGCCAGCCGGAAGATCGGGCACCCTAAACAATCAGACGGGTACCACGGTCATCACCGGACTGAGAGCAGGCACGTACGAGATTTTAGTGCTTGACGAAAACGGCTGCGATGCCATCTGTGGAGTGATCGTGGGCGATGATTGCACAGACTTTGGTGGCGACACCGATGGGGACGGAGTCTGTGACGCTCAAGATTGTCAACCCCAGAATGCACAGCGGCCGGCTCTACCATCTTCTCCTTGCAACGATCATGATCCACAAACCGTGGATGACAAGTACGATGTGACTGGCTGCAAATGTGCAGGCACAAGTCTGTGTGGATGGAGCGCCGTGATAGAGCAGGATGAAGAAGTGAAATGCGGCAACAATAGCGTCGATCTCACAGCCAATGCCCAAGGTGGCCAAGAACCATATCGGTATCTGTGGGAAGATGGCAGCACCGGAAAAGTGCGC
This sequence comes from uncultured Saprospiraceae bacterium, assembly GCA_905479665.1. Lineage (GTDB taxonomy): Bacteria > Bacteroidota > Bacteroidia > Chitinophagales > Saprospiraceae > CAJQNM01. The sequence goes on along the minus strand of CAJQNM010000299.1, from coordinate 4,988 downwards.
CGCAATTTGTTTGGAGGCACCACTTATTCAGTCACGATAACCGACGATCTGGGTTGCACGGCAGAGGCCTCGTACAATATTCCCGTTGCTGCGCCGGTAGAGATAGAGTGCCTGGTCACTCCTGAGAGTGTATTACTTCAGGGTGGACACCCACAGGTCAGACTCAACGTAGATGGTGGAGCAAGACCATTTACGCTGTTTGTCAAAGGGCCAGCCCCTTCCAATGCGACCAAGGAGCTCACCGTCTCTTCCAGTGCAGAACTCAATAATCTAAATCCGGGTGATTATGCAGTGACCCTCAGCGATTTCTTTGGATGCACCGCTACGTGCTCTTTCGTGATCGAGCCCACCAATTGCAACATGGGGCTAGGTCTAAGGATAACCCAGGAAGTCACCTGTGCCGGCTCGAGTGATGGGGTCATCGTAGCATCCGTATCAGGAGCAGTGGGCCCACTTATTTATAGCTGGAACAACGGCACACGGAATGTGCACGAAGCTACTGGTCTCAAAGCTGGCAATCATCGAGTCACCGTCACTGATATCCGTAATTGTTTTCGACGGGCTGGTACAAAATTGAATGATCCAGATGCCATGACTATTTCTGCGATGGGTGTTCAAGCCCCATCAGTCTCCGGTGCAAACAATGGCCGAGCCTTAGTCCTGATACAAGGAGGAACTCCTAGACACGATATTCATCTTAAACCGGCACAAGGCTCTACCAGAAGTGTTGGTTCGCAAGGAGATTCGACCTACGTTTTCGGGCTGGAATCGGGCACCTATCAGGTACGGGTGGAAGATAAAAGAGGCTGTATCAAAGAAACAACTTTGAAAATCGGACAGCCATATGACAAGGATGGAGATGGATATGCCGATTCGGTGGATTGCGCGCCACTAGATCCTTTCTTTCCTGCCATCCCTGAGACATCCTGCAGTGGGGCGATTGATTCGGTGGAGTACATTGTGGGTTCCGATAGTTGTAGTTGTGTGGCGGTTTCTACTGATAGAGATCTCGACGACGACGGAGTGGTCAACGAACTGGATTGCGCTCCCTATGATGAAAACCTCCCTGGTATCCCTGGTACAACTTGCGATGATGGAGATGAGACCACTGTGAACGATGTTCTCCAAGCAGATTCCTGTTCGTGCGCTGGTGTATTGGATCCGTGCGCTTCCATGATTGAGTTTGTGGTCGAAGCTCCCAGTAGCTGCGCCGATGCCGATGGCCGAATTTTTGTCAAATACCAAAGTTCTTTCTTTACCGACCAGGAATTTAGTGTGGATGGCGGAGACACCTGGAGCCACTCCCCTGATTTCGAAGGTCTGCGTACCGGCAAATATTTGGTAAAAATTCGCGCAAACGCAGATCAGTGCTTCCATGAATTTCCAATCAAGCTGGGCGATTTTCAAGAACCAGAACATCAAATCACGACCGTACAGCCCATTGACCCGTCTAGCTGTACTGCTGCTGATGGAAGAATTAGATTTACGATCGAGAGTCCTGTAGAACTTGAATATAGTTTAGACTTTGGAGCATCCTGGACAAGTGAGCCGGTCTTCGAAAATCTGACCTACGGCATCTATGCATTGACGATCCGCGAGGTGGGATCCACCGGTTGTCCATTGCTGCTGGCTCAGCCGTATGAGTTAATTGCTCCCGGCCAGCCCAGACTGGGGGAGATGTTTGTCTTGGATCACTACGACTTGACCTGCTTCCAACAGAGCGGCTCGATCACCCTAAACATGCAAGATGCTCCAGCAAGCACAATGTATTCAGTGTTGCCTGATCAATGGCAAGCGAACTCCGTTTTCCCAGATCTGCCAGCAGGTGAGTATACCGTTTACGCACGATCTGATGATATGTCGAGTTGTGCTTTTCATCTGGGCGATGCCTCCATTGGCTCATTTAACCATGAGACCGTTGAAGAAATGATCGAACCCAGTGGATGCTCGGAGCGAGATGGGTTGATTCGCCTGGTGGGTCCTGCTGAGGGGAATTTGCAGTTTTCTTCTCCCAGTGCTCCGGTTTGGGCTCCAGAATTGTTGATGACAGATTTGCCACCGGGAGCATATCAGGCCTTTGTTCGTATTGGGGACGCCTCATGTGTAGATACTCTGGATCTGGCACTATACTCATTGGGATCTTCCGAACTCAAGGTAGATTCGGTCACCCAACTTGCGCCAAGCTGTGCCGGCGCCAGCGATGGGATGCTACAGATACACCTACCTGAGAATACGAGCAATCAAAATATGACGATCAGCTGGAGCAATGAAGCCAGCACCCTGACCAACGGGAGCTTGTCAGCAGGTGCTTACCAACTCAAGCTAGCAGAAGGAGATTTTTGCTATTCCACCTACGATTTTACGCTTGAAGATCCGATCGCGGTGGCCATGGATTTAGGCATTGATCCAAACATCGTATTGTGCGCTGGTTCCACCTACGATATGGTTTTACCATTCACCGGATCGAGTTATATGATGCAGCATGACGATGGTCTGGTGGAAGAGTTGGATAGTTTTTTGGTGGTGGATGAGGCAGGCCACTATTCGCTCACCAGCGTAAATGAAGAAGGATGCAGTGAAAGTACTGAGTTTGATGTCACCATGAGTGACATAGAATTCGACCCTTTCTTCGTAGTGGCAAGCGAAGGCGTCATTGATAAGCAGATCATTGCTGTGGAAATATCCTGGCCTACGGTCCCAGACAGCATTTTCTGGCTGATTGATGGCGGTGACGAGCACATTGCGGACCTTGCTTTGAATAGCATGTTTATGCAGTTTGCCGACCCAGGAACCTACATGGTGACTCTTCAAGCATACAGTGGAGGATGTCAGAGTTCGATGAGCAAGCCCGTTATTGTGCATGCACATGCAGACTCATTGAGCTATGAGCGAAATATTGCCAACAGTCGTGGCATCAAATTACTCGGCCTCTCTCCCAATCCCAACAGCGGGATCTTTGATGTCGAATTTGAGTTGCTGCAACGGGACCATGCACAGATTCGCATATATGATGAGCAGTCGCGGTTAGTGCAGCACGACAAAATTGACGACGTCGAAAAATTGAAACGTTCGTATCAATTGTCAGATCTCGATCCAGGAGTCTATACGATCATGGTCTTAACCGAGACGAGTTGGCAGTCGGAGCGATTTGTGATTACGAGGTAGGGAGTGCATTTTGCCAATGCGTATCATGATGGATCTATTTGGCAATGTGCCGTATATTAGGCAAACCGAGTGGTTGATGAATTCTTCTTTCGAAATGTTTGATACCCAAGAGTCCACCTACAATGACATGCTAGCGAAAATGGAAGCTGATGACGCACGCCCATGGAGGAGTTGCTCTTTGCTCCCGCAGAGATGGGCGAGCTCTCCCGCATTCATGGTCCGGCACTTACCTGGATTGCAAGTTTCGAGCCGACAAAGGAAGCCCCATTGCCCAAGGCCTGGAAAGGTGAAGGGCCCAATCCCATCGTGATCATTCAAGGAGGAACGGAAGATTCCCATGGATACTACCTAGGTGCCAAGGGAGGCCGAGGTACCGTAAATCATGGCAATATGGATGGCGGATCATTTATTTTTGAGCTGAATGGCGTGCGATGGGTGGTTGATCCAGGAAATCAGAAATATCATGACCTGGAGAAAGTAGGATTCAATCTATGGGGTAATTGTCAGGAGTGCGAGCGCTGGACGTTGCTTACTAAAAATAATTTTGGACACAGCACCCTGACCGTTAATGATGCCTTGCACTTGACAGATGGCATGGCCTCGATCAGCTCCTTTAGCGACGGAGAAAATCCCAGCACGACCATTGATCTCTCCAAGGCCTTCGGTGACAATCTAGTCTCAGCCCGGCGAACATTTAGCAAAGATGGTACTCAAAGCCTGCTCATCGAGGACAGGATCGTGCCTTCCGACTCGACGGTGTCCATCACCTGGCAGTTATTGACCTCTGCCGATGTACAGTTGACCGAAGATGGAGCCGTCTTACAACAGGAGGGGCAGACCTTGACCCTCAAACAGCTAAGTCATCCGGAGCTTTCGCTCTCGATTATTATGCTCGATCCACCACCCCTTGCACTCGACCGCAAAATAGATGGCTTGAAGAGATTGGAATTGCGAGTCCCAGCCTATCTATTGGGGGAAGGTGAAAACCTTATTTCTGTGCGATTATCAGCAGGAGAGTAAGACTGTAGTCGCGCTAGCTCTAATTATTAACCATAAATTATTAATTAAAAAAGGCTATTTCCCCCGCAAATAAATATTGCCATGCGTGGCACTCAATTTCATCTCGGTAGCTCCTCCCTTATTTACCGACGCGACGATCTTGCTGTTGTACATCTCGTGCGTACTGCGTGATCGATCTTGGTCCATGCTCAAATCGGTGTAGATCTCACCATGGTGGGTCCTCAATACCAGGTCGATATTCTCTTGGCGAGAAACACTCACATCGACAAAATTATGCGTAGAACTGATCTTGCAGTTTTGAGGTAATTTGTTTGAAAAAATCGCCTCCACGTGACCATGGGTAGTATTTACATCCATGTCGTTTGCAATACCATTCATCACAACGTCTCCGTGTACTTGATTTATCTTGAGTGCGATGCTCTTAGGTACAAAAAAAGTCAATTCGACCTCTATGATCGGCCCTATGCTCATCGACTTGACACCCTCTTTCTTCCACAAGTCATAATTATTCCATTTTTCATCTTTCCCTAAGAGTCGCTGTATTTGTTGTCCTCCTTGCTCGTACGTTGCAAACCGCGGCAGTTCATCCATATTGGGTATATCTGCTTCAAATTGCAAGGTGGAACCCCGTTTCTCGAAGGCATATTCAAAAGCATCGTCATTGAGGCCATTGTTAATGGATGCCCGTCCCTCTACTTTGACCTCATTGCCCGACCACTCCTTGATCTCGACATCTGCCCAAGTGCAGTCGATGTTGAAGATGTCAATATTGGTGCTTGACTCAGAATCTGTAATGTTATTTA
>CAJQNM010000298.1 GCA_905479665.1 uncultured Saprospiraceae bacterium | reverse complement strand
CGCCTCGACCACTTTGACAGGGTGCTTGCCTACAGCTGTTTCGGCACTGAGCATCACCGCATCTGTTCCATCTAGTACGGCGTTGGCGACATCCAGTATTTCGGCCCGTGTCGGGAATAGGTCATTGATCATTCCCTCCATGAGCTGTGTTGCTACAATGCAGGGCCGGCTTTTTTCGAGACACAGCTTCACAATCTTCTTCTGCAATGTGGGAAGCTGCTCCATCGGAACCTCTACCCCAAGATCACCGCGAGCAATCATGATCGCATCTGTTGTATCGATGATCTTCTCAATCCGCTCTATGGCTTCGGGCTTTTCAATCTTGGCGATTATTTGCGCCTTGTGCTTCGCTTTCGTTATGCGCTTCCTCAGGTTTATGATATCCTTGGGATATCGCACAAATGACAGGGCAATCCAATGAATGGGTTGGGTTAAGATAAACTCGAGATCAGCCTCATCTTTTTCTGTGAGCGCCGGTGTAGTCAACTTGGTATCCGGCAGGTTCACACCTTTTCGCGAAGAAATCGAAGTACCTGCTACTACCTCCAGGACTGCAGAGTTCTTTTTGGTCGTGCTGATCACCTTGAGCACGACTTTTCCATCATCCATCAGGACCTTCTCTCCTGCCTCTATGTCTCTGGCAAAAGATGCGTAGGTGATGTGCAGCTTTTCCGCTGTCCCCACACATTCTTTGGCAGTAAAAGTAATTTGATCACCAGGACGAATGTTGATTTGGCCCTCTTTGATATCGCCGACGCGGATTTTTGGTCCCTGGAGATCACAGAGAATCCCGGTATACGTACCTAGTTCCTTGTTAACCCTTACAATGTTTTGAATGACCTTTTCATGTTCGCTATGGGTACCATGCGAAAAATTAACCCGAAAAACGTCGACCCCAGCCTTGACTAACTCTTTGAGAATCAAGTAACTACTGGATGAGGGACCGATGGTCGCGACAATCTTGGTTTTCTGACTATCGGCTATGTTCATGTTGTTGATTTTCAAAATATTCTAGCATTTAGCGGATGAAGAGGGAACTATGAAACCTGCTCAGCAATTGTTACAAATGTAGAAATTGCAATAAGGCCCGCAATGATATGAAATGATGTGCATTGAACGCACAGTGGTGGATTTAAAAAAAAGTTGTTTATCACTTTACGAAAGCCTTATTTTGCAGCCATTATTTTATTAACCTAATTGAAATTTTATGTCAAGTATAACTGACAAGGTGACCAAGATTATAGTAGACAAGCTTGGTGTCGATCAATCTGAAGTGACCGCAGAAGCTAGCTTCACGAATGATCTCGGAGCGGATTCGCTCGATACTGTCGAATTAATCATGGAGTTTGAAAAAGAGTTTGATATCTCGATTCCTGATGAGCAAGCTGAAAACATTCAGACCGTCGGTCACGCCATCGAATATCTTGAGAAGGAAGCCAAATAGGCTTATTTCATACACGAAAACGATAAGATCCACAACTGTGTAAACATTTGTGGATTTTTTTTTTTGAATTTGGTCATCTTAGAGGTTCTGACTATTTGAAATAAGTCTATGCGCAGAGTTGTTGTAACAGGTATTGGTGCCCTCACTCCCATTGGCAATAACGCCTCCGCCTATTGCCAGGGGCTAAAAGATGGTGTTAGTGGTGCATCTGAAATCACACTTTTTGATGCCAGTAATTTCAGGACTCGATTTGCTTGTGAAGTCAAAAATCTAGATGTGAATCAGCACATGGATCGCAAGTCTGCACAACGACTGGATCGGTTTAGCCAATTCGCCATTATCGCGGCCACTGAGGCGGTAGAAGATTCGGGACTTGACCCAGCAAAGATCGATCTCAGCAAGGCTGGAGTGATCTGGGGCTCGGGAATCGGTGGTTTGCGATCTCTGGAAATCGAGATAGAATACAATAAGGAGAACCCCAACCCACGCTACAATCCATTCATGATACCCAAGATGATCGCTGATATCGCTTCTGGCCATGTCAGTATGAAATATGGGTTTCGAGGCACTAACTATGCCACGGTATCTGCCTGTGCATCTGCCACTCATGCCATCATCTCCGCAACTGACAATATTCGCCTTGGTCGCGACGATATTATTGTTGCGGGCGGAGCAGAGGCCGCAATCCTGCGGGCCGGCATAGGTGGCTTTGGATCTATGAAGGCGCTTTCCCAACGCAACGATGACCCAGCTACCGCATCACGACCTTTTGACAAAGACCGCGATGGATTTGTTCTCGGTGAGGGTGCCGGAGCCATCATACTCGAGGAGTTTGAGCATGCTAAGGCACGCGGTGCAAAAATCTATGCTGAGATGGCAGGTGGTGGCCACACTGCCGATGCCTATCATATTACCGCTCCTCATCCAGATGGGTTGGGGGCTAGTGAGGTGATGCTCAGGGCCTTTAAGGATGCCAAGTTGCAGCCGGAGGACATTGACTACATCAATGTGCATGGCACATCTACACCTCTGGGCGATGTTGCAGAGCTAAAAGCGATCGAAAAGGTATTTGGCGATGATGCCTTTAAGGTGCATATCAGCTCTACAAAATCGATGACTGGTCATCTTCTGGGAGCTGCTGGGGCTATTGAGGCTATTGCAGCGATCTTCGCCCTCCGCGACGATTTCATCCCACCAACGATCAATCACTTTACTCCAGACCCCGCCATCGACGATCGATTTAACCTCACGCTGAATGAGGCACAGGAGTCCAGGGTCGATGTAGTACTGTCCAACACCTTTGGCTTTGGCGGACATAATGCTTGTGTGATCTTCAAAAAAATCTAAGCTTGTCACTGGTCAGAAAATACTATAACTTCTTTATCTCTCCAGACAAAGCTTTTGCTCACCGACTCAAAAATGTTTTGGGATTCTATCCGAGCAATCTTGATCTCTATCATCAGGCTTTTCGACATAAGTCAAACCAGCTAAAAGATGGCCGCAGCAGGTACAACAACGAGCGATTGGAATTTTTAGGAGATTCCATTCTCAGTACGGTCGTCGCTGACTATCTCTTTAAGAAATATCCAGGAAAAGATGAAGGTTTTCTGACCAAGATGAGAGCCAAAATTGTAAAACGCAAGACACTAAATCACATTGGCGATTTGATGGGATTGGATATGATCCTTGCGGAACAAAACTCCAACACAAGGTTGAGCCGATCAATGATGGGCAATGCACTGGAAGCTGTGGTGGGAGCCGTGTACATGGAAAGAGGTTATCGCAAAACAAAAAACTTTGTCATCAGCAAAATGCTGCGCGCCTATCTTGACATTCATGAACTCGAGCAGCTCGATGACAATTTCAAGAGCAAATTGCTGGAATGGTGCCAGAAAAATGGCAACGAAATCTCGTACGAAGTGGTCGATCGATTTAAGATTGATAAACGAGATCGATTTAAAGTTGCTGTGCTCGTCAATGGAGATCACATCGCCTATGCAGAAGACTTCAACAAGAAAAGTGCCGAGCAATTTGCCTCTATGCTGGCCTTGCAAAAGCTGGACGGTCAGAGTGTGCCTGAATGACTCTTGCTGATTTGATGCCCAACGATGAGCGTCTCTCGCTCATGCAAAATGGGATCACCCAACTGGATCAATGGCTCACCGATATCCTGCAAGTAGGTTTGCTAAAGATCGACTTTGACTATTCCTTTGATCAAATCATCTCGCGCATGGTCGACGCTAAACTAGGAGGTATCGCGAATCGTCTTTCGAGAATAAAGACACTGGATCCCGCTAATTCAGATTGGCTGGACATGGTTACCCAAGAGCTAAGCTTGGTATTTGCCCTAAGCTGGGACTTAAAAAAACTGGAGCACCTTCCCCAAAAACGGCAGCTGGCCCTGCTGGGCTACGCCGGTCTCAATTTCCGGAAGACGAATGTTGCGCAGCTACCCGGAGTTTCTGATGCCTGGCTCCTCCTCGGGCAGCATCAGCGCCAAGAAGACAATTTGACCCGACGCACATGCTGGTTTTTTGGAAGACAAACGCATCGCTCTGCACTTGTGCTTGATTTTGCTTTTGGCCGCCAACGCTTTGAAAATACCTACCGACTCGGGCAACACTACCGCGGCAGGATGCACTACTACCCCGCTCTCTTGCCCATGCGAGCCCTCCTAGCCGATGCTACCCCGGCCAGATTTGCGGTTCAGTCCTTACCTGGTTTTGATGATCTGTCCCGTTATGCCACTAAATTTACCAAGGCGCTATGCAGTGATCCGTGGCTAAGTAAATTTCCTGCCAACTTTAATAATGTCACCATCCAGCAGATAGAGCAGAGGTTTTTCGTTGTTGATAGTAGCGCACGATCCATTTTGATCTCAAATAATGCAGAAACCAGTTGGCGTCTGCTGGCTCTCGCTGGCGGTTTGCCCATCACCCTTTTTGGTGAGTACGATGGCCGAACACTGCACGTTTTTAGCTTGCTGATGGATGATCGAGTGGTCAGTATTGATACGAATCAGTCTCCTTAAAGTATGCCACTTTAGTCATTTGAACTAAAAAAATTGTGCAAACCGAATAAAACTGAATAATTTCATAAAATGAAAGTCAAGAAAATAAGCCTTTTTCACTTTAGACATTTCGAGCACTTTAGTGTTGAGTTCGACGACAGTGGCATAATTGCTATAGTGGGTAATAATGGCGCGGGGAAAACCACAATACTGGATTCTATCGCCATATGCCTAACCCACTTTACAGGAGAGCTACTATCTTCTGAGGAGGGATATTCAATCGATGCATGGTTTCAGAGCAAGGATATTACTGTCGGTCACATCGAAGGATTTTGCGAAATAGACTTCAATGCGAAAGACCTACCCGAACCATCCAAAATCAAAGTGATCAAGAAAATCAATGAAAAAGGACTAACGTTTAATAAGACCCCAAATAACTTTATTCTGAATTTCAGGAAATTAATCCAAAAAGATAAAATTCGATCCATCCCAATCATTGCCTACTACAACGTAAATAGAACCTATGACTCTGAATATAAAGCAAACCAACCAATCAAGACTTACAACAAAATGTTGTTTGCCTACGAGAGATCTCTTTCCTTACGGTCGCCTAGTTTGGGAGACTTTGAAAAATGGTTTATTGAGCAACAAGCAATAGAAAATTCATACAAAATCAAGGAGAAAGACCTTGATGCTGTATTACCCTCCCTCGAAATAGTAAGAAGAGCCCTCGATGGATTTCTCCAACTTATGAACTCTGAATCCTACAGCGAGATATTCGTCAAGCAAGAGAGTAATTTGTATACAGATTTTTCGGAATCAACTAAGGCTCATCTGGCAATTCGAAAAGATGATGTTGAGCTTCTATTTTCCCAAATGTCTCACGGTGAGCGAATGATAATCGGCTTGGTCTGCGAAATAGCTCGAAGACTCTTTTTGGCAAATCCAACAAGCAATCCTTTAGATGGACAGGGAGTTATCTTGATCGATGAATTAGAACTTCACCTGCATCCTAGGTGGCAGAGCACTATAGCCAAAGCCCTGACCTCCACGTTTCCTAATTTGCAGTTTATCGTGACCACACATTCTCCATTGATTCTATCGGGATTGCGAAAGGAAAGCATCAAGATCATTGCCGGCAAGACTGTGGTCCCTTCAGAAGAGTTACCGAATCTTTATTCAGCAACTTCAAATGAGATTTTAGACAAGTTGATGTTTGCACCAAAGGCAAACACAAATTTTGATGAGGACAAAAGAGAAATCGATATTCTCTTTAATGAACTAAAAATCGATGAAGCAGAAAAAAAACTAAAGGCATTAAAACTACGACTTGATGCCGACCCAGAATGGTTAAATGATCTCGAACAAAAAATTTCATTCGCAAAGAATTGAAGACTGTCACAATACAATATGACAAGGAGCCGGAATGTCTTAGGAAATTAAGAGAAAACGGGGATACGTATGAAAGCTTGAAAAACAGCTGCAAAGAAGCTGTACGGAATATCATAGCTAAAGATCAAGGAGGCACTTGTGCCTACTGCGAAAAACGACTCACAAATCATGTTTTTCTTGAACACTTCATTTCGAGAAGTGCAGATCCCAGTAAAGAACTAAATTTTGACAATTTTCTTGGAGTTTGTTCTGGTAAGACTTACATCGATAAAATCACTGGCAAACACATCCCGCATTGTGACACATCAAAAGGAGAGCACCCCTTATCAGTTGACCCCAGAGAACTGTCTCATATTAAAACTTTGTACTTCGAAAGTGATGCATCTCTAAGATCCAATAATTCGCAATTTGATTCAGAGATAACCTCACTTCTCAATCTGAATTTTGACCGTCTTAAGGTGATGAGAGAAAACGAATTCAATAGAAACTTTAGAAACCTCAGGGAAGCCGCCCATAAATTAGGACTGAGTAAGAAACAGACTATAGAGCTTGGCCTCAGGAAATTAGGTGAAAATTTAGCTGAATATTCAAGTTATTTAGAACACAGATATTCTACATTACTGACTACAACCAACTAGAGGGTACCTCCGAAAACTCGTTCACGGGCTCAACCAAAATTTCTTTGAAATTTCTAATAATCTCTCACTGCACATCACGGACGCACCGAAAACCCGTGTGCTCCATGCCGGTATCCGGAGAAGACTTCATCCGAGATGCCACACGATATCCTGAACAATAGCTGTCATTGCACAAAAACGAACCTCCTCTTATTACCTTTTTGGGTACTGAAGGCTCCATCGGGTCGTAGCTGTTTTCTGGTCCGATCGGATTATCAACAATCCCCGCTTGAAACTGATCATCGTAATAATAGTGGTAGTGAAACCAATCAGCACACCACTCCCATACATTGGCGGCCATATCATGGAGCCCGTAGCCATTTGGGGCAAAGGATCCGACTGCCGATAGCTTAGCAAATGAATCTTCTCCTTTATTTTCATGAGGGAACTCACCCTGCCAATAGTTGGCCTTGGTAGCGTCTATCGGTTCGTTTCCCCATGGGTAGATCGCATCCGAGAGTCCTCCGCGGGCCGCATACTCCCATTCTGCTTCAGTAGGTAAGCGCTTGCCTGCCCATTTACAGTAGGCAAGGGCATCATACCAGGCGATGTGTACAACTGGTTCCTGCTCCCTCCCTTTCAAACTGCTGCCCTCTCCCTCCGGTTGTCTCCAATTTGCACCCTTGGTCATCACCCACCAATCTCCAGGCCCATTGACTGGTTGTCCCTCGGGCACTGCCCGAAAAACGAGCGAAAATGGTTCCAATAGTGATGGATCTGGTGGTGGAGTGCCCGGAGGCAGTTGTTTCATCAACTCATCGAGATCAATTTCTTGTTCTGCAATAGTGATGTATCCAGTGGCTTTGACAAATTCAAGATATTGAGCATTGGTCACCTCATGTACATCCATCCAATAGTCCCGAACTCGGATGCCATGCTTCGGGTACTCGTCTTCACGAGCCTGGTCGTTGTCCCCTCCCATCTGAAATTCACCCCCTGGGATGCGCACCATTCCGTCAAAATTTTGACTAGCATCTCGATCGGTCTCCAACTGATCGATGGCATCGACATAGGCGTCAATCAAGTTGTTGGGGCCAGGAGTTTGCGCTGCATTTTCTGGGGATGGTTGCTCAACACGAGCACCAACCTCTGTAGATTTATCTGATCCACAACTTATTAGTACAAAGCAAACAACACAGATAAGCGGAGCAAGATATCGGGACATTCTCATCATAGTTTAGGAAAGATACGTCTTCAAGAGCTCACTAATTGTCGAACTCCTTCACTTAACATAATAGGAATAAGGCGAGCATCAATGCCAGTCTTCTTCAGATAGTCTGTCCTGACTGCATCAAGCACCACATCGCGCTGATCTTTGGCCACTAAAATCAAAATGCAACCTCCAAATCCTCCTCCCATTTGTCGAGCCCCCAATATCGAGGGGTATGCGGTAAGTAA
>CAJQNM010000297.1 GCA_905479665.1 uncultured Saprospiraceae bacterium | reverse complement strand
TGCCAGGTGATTCCATAATCTATCATGGTCTCTCTGGTCTTTCCGAAATAGAGGATCGAATCGATGCCTTCATAAATAAAGATGAAGGCCATCAGAATTCTTCCCACCAAATCAACTATTCCTTTCATCTCTGGACTTTTTCGAAAATGGATTGCACAACGCGCTGCCCGTCAATGGCCGCCGAGATGATTCCTCCAGCATACCCGGCACCCTCACCACAGGGATATAGATTGGACACTTCCGGGTGTTGCAATAGGGTCGGATCTCGCGGTATACGGATGGGGGAACTAGTACGACTCTCGACACCCACCACGACCGCATCATTGGTGAGGTAACCCGGCATTTTTCGACCCAGGACCCTGAGGCCCTTTTTCAAATGTCGGCTGAGAAAATCGGGAAGTATATCGTCTACTCGCACGTTAAATAATCCTGGAATGTAGGAAGAATTAGGTAGATCAATGGATCGTTTACCTTCGACAAAATCAAGTAGGCGCTGCGCAGGAGCACGCAAAGACTGCTCTGAAGCGAGATACATTGCTTGCTCGATATCTTGCTGAAATTTAACTCCGGCAAATGTTCCTGAATAACCCTCCTTCTGAAGATCTTCCAGTGAGATGCTCATGACCATACCAGAGTTGGCGTACGGCGAATCGCGCCTGGATGGTGACATCCCATTGACTACGATCTCTCCAGGAGATGTGGAAGCAGGAACAATCATTCCTCCCGGGCACATACAAAATGAAAAGACTCCTCTACCATCCAGCTCACAAGCCAATCGGTAAGAAGCCGCAGGTAGGCCTTCTTCTCGTGGAGACTGGCGATATTGCAGGCGGTCGATATGAGACTGAGGATGTTCGATTCGCACGCCGATCGCAAAATCTTTGGGCTCGATGTGTATCTTCTTGCGGTGCAGCAGCGCAAAAACATCTCGGGCCGAATGCCCCGTGGCCAAAATAACCTCATGGACCGTACTCACCTGTCCATCTGCAAAGATCAAGCGATTGATTCTGTCTTCACTCACTTCAAAATCAGTGACCCACTTGTCGAAATGGACCTCCCCTCCAAAATCCAAGATGCTCTGGCGAATAGCGCTGATCACTTTCGGCAGTTTGTTGGTGCCGATATGCGGATGGGCATCAATGAGGATGTCTTCTGACGCACCATGCTCGACCAATAGCTGGAGCACCTTGAGGACACTGCCTCGCTTTTTTGAACGAGTGTAGAGTTTTCCGTCAGAATACGTGCCTGCGCCTCCTTCTCCAAAGCAATAATTGCTGTGTGTATCCACAACGCCTTCTTGCTGGATGGCCTTGAGGTCACGCCGTCGTGCTCGCACATCCTTGCCCCGATCGAACACTATCGGTTTGAGACCCAGCTGTAAGCATTGCAAGGCCGCAAAGTACCCGGCAGGACCAGCCCCGATGATGTGCACTGGCTCTGCTTGATCCACACGTTGAAATGAATCTGAAATGGACTCCACTTGAACGGGCTCCTCCCCTTTTAGAAATCCCTCTATCTGCAGACGATAGATCGGTTGCTTGCGGGAATCGAGCGATCTCTTGATGATCTTTAAACTGTCCAGGTCACGCCCATCAATGCCCGCCTTACGAACGAACTTATGGCGAACTGTTGCAGCATCATTGATTTGAGAAGGAGTGACAGCTATCTCACAGCGCACACTCACGGACTCTGTTTTAGTACCCAGGCGTCTTGAGTAAGTTCGGTCTTTGCCCAGGCAAGTTTTTCACGCAGCTCATCAGCATCAATCGAAAATCCTACTTTGATCAGCTTTTTTTGTTCCACATATGGTTTTAGCCCAAGCTCGGTAAGACGATCAACCATTCGATCTGCATTCGCAACCTTTGAAAAAGCCCCTACGATAATGATACGTTTTTGACTCTCTGACTCAACCGATTTTAACTTGCCAGTTTTTGATGCGAGATCCTTTTTTGCCGGTTGCTCAGGGGCAACATTGAGACGACGACTAGCATCACGTTGTACCGACTGGACTTTTTTTGCAGTACTCCGCCCAAAGTGCTCTTTTTCAGGCAGCTGAGAGAGCATGAATGCCGTAGCTAGGAGAAGAGCGAGCATACCCACCACAAACCCCCAACGTCTGTTTGATCGGGAAGGCTGAGCGGTCGTGGTCTCGACTTTCTGTAGTGGAGTAGTAAATACACGGCTTTCCTTTGTTTCTGTTGCGGCGGCAAGAGTGGCCGTGGGCAGTGCCACTTCTGGCAACCCAAAGTACTCATTGACTCGAGGTGTAAATACTTGGGGCTCAAAATAGGTAGCACCCCAGAAATTTTGTCTAATCGTACCTATCTCTGGTAAATCTAGACTCCTATTGGTCCTGAGTTCCTCCCGTAACTCATGCATAAAAGTTGCAGACTTGGCGCTTGCCTGCCCCTCTGAAATACGATCTACGAGTGAAACAACACGCACGAGCACCGGATCAAGTTGCTGATCACAATGCGGCACATAGTAGATTTGCTGGCGAGGGGGGTAAACAACTCCCATGTCTTGGTCGACTTGAGCCGAGTGCAGGCCGAGACGAAGCGTACCAATTCCCTCCAGGCAAACAGACCTGTGCTGGCTCAAAATTCGGGATAAATATGACTTATGGGACTGACTCATCTACATTCGATCTCTGATCTCACTTCTGCGAAACAAAGATAGCCAAATAAGACGGCTGGGTTCGGTGCAAGGCCATGTGAATTCATACTTTTACAAGCCATGCAAAATGTGAACAACAGAGAAATATCCAGCAACCTTTTTGAGCGAGCCAAAGAGCTTTTCCCGGGAGGGGTGAATTCCCCAGTACGGGCTTTCCGATCTGTGCATGGCCCTCCCCTCTTTATCAAGGAGGGACAAGGAGCGTATATGATCGATGAAGATGGCCACCGCTATCTCGATTTCTGCTGCTCGTGGGGCCCACTGATACTCGGTCACAATCACCCTCATGTTCGAGAGGCCATTATCAAGACTGTCGAAAAGGGCACATCCTTTGGCACTCCCACCCGCTTGGGAAATGAAATAGGTGAGCTCATCATCAGTCGCCATCGATACATCGATCAGATGCGCTTTGTGAGCTCCGGCACCGAAGCGGTTATGTCAGCAATTCGTCTGGCCCGAGGCTATACTGGAAAAGATAAGATCCTAAAATTTAGTGGCTGTTACCATGGCCATGCCGATTCTCTTCTGGTCAAAGCGGGTTCCGGTTTGGCAACTTTTGGCGTCAGTACATCCGCAGGCATTCCCGAGGGATTTGCTCAGGAAACCCTGGTCGCTCCGCTTGCTGATAGTGCGGCATTAGAGCGGGTCTTCGCTCAGCACGGAGAAAGTCTAGCTGCCGTGATCATTGAGCCGATTCCGGCAAATAATGGCTTACTCCTTCAGACGAAGACGTACCTGCAGCACTTGCGATCACTTTGCACTACCCATGGAGTACTCCTCATCTTTGATGAAGTAATCTCCGGTTTTCGCATTGCATTTGAAGGTGCATGTGCGACCTACGAAATCCAACCTGACATCTGCACTTTTGGCAAAATTATCGGAGGTGGCATGCCAGTAGGAGCCTTTGCGGCTTCGCGGGAAATAATGAAGGAAGTTTCTCCCCTAGGGCCAGTCTATCAGGCTGGGACACTTTCCGCAAACCCTGTGGCTATGGCCGCAGGAAAGGCCGCTCTTGAAATTCTGCTAGAAAAAGACTTCTACCGAAATTTGAATAGGAAAGCTTCTCATTTTCTGAATCGTATCCGAGCTCATGTACATAAGCAGGGGTATCCCATGCGCATCCAACAAGCTGGCTCAATTTTTTGGTTTGCGTTTGGGACTGAGGTGGTGCGACATGCGGATCAAATAGATCCCGATAGCATGAAGTATTTTAAGGAGCTCCATGCACTACTTTTGGATCGAGGTATTTATTTAGGACCTTCAGGTTACGAGGTTGGGTTCGTCTCTACTGCCCACAGTCCCACCGACTTGGAAATGGCAGCCGATACGATTTGCGCTTGTCTGGATCAGATATTCTAAAATGCCACAAAAAGGATTTCGCATGCGAGGACATTGGTTAACCCATGTCGTCTTTGCCTATCTAGTGCTGGCATTTGTGTGGTGGGCCATTTTACTTTTTCGCAAAAATGATGAGGCCTTTCATGCGCAAGTGGCTCTTGCTCGGAGCGAATTTCTACAAAATCACAACTCCCCGGCAGCATTTACTGCTGATGAAACCTTCACTTCGCTCGTGCAAAAGCGAGACCGTCAGCGTATGATGATCATCGGAGAGGCATTGGTTTTTATCCTGGCGCTCATGATAGGTCTACTCCTGATCCATCGAGGATACTCACGCGAACTAGAAGCCACGCGGCAGAAGCGAAACTTCCTACTTGCCATCACGCATGAGCTGAAGTCTCCCCTCGCATCCATAAAATTGATCTTACAAAGTCTCGGTCGCAATGTCTTTTCTCGCGATGACCAGGCCGCCATCTTGGCTACAGGAATAGCAGAGGCCGATCGACTTAACTCACTGGTCAACAACATTTTACTGGCTGCAAAGCTCGACAAATCCTATCATCCTTTTATTGAAGAGATCGACTTGGTTGAATTAAGTAAACAGGTGATAGGAAACCTGCGTATCAGATATCCCAAGGCATCTCTCACGCTCTCAGCACCGGCATCGATCATAGGCTCTTATGACAAGGATGGTCTGACCTCCGTCATCTACAATATCCTGGACAATGGCTTGAAGTATAGCTCAGCGCCGGCAGTCGTGATCCTCGAAATCAATGCTGACGAAAACAACCTAGAGCTTACTTTTACGGATCATGGCAAAGGCATACCAGCAGAGCATCGCGACAAGATCTTTTCCCAATTTTATCGGATTGGTGATGAAATGAGCCGTGAAACAAAAGGCACCGGGCTCGGTCTGTATCTGGTCAAAAAAATAATTGACATTCATCGTGGACAGATTTCGATCGTTGATCACGAGCCTCATGGTAGTATTTTTCATGTCACATTGCCGCGCTCATGAGAATCCTCCTGGTCGAAGAT
>CAJQNM010000296.1 GCA_905479665.1 uncultured Saprospiraceae bacterium | reverse complement strand
TTTGATGAATTATGGGTAATCGATCACAAGACGACGACTGAGCAGGCAGCTGGTCATATCGGCGGTTTTGTAAATCATGGTGGTGATTTGATCTACCGCTTGGGCAATCCAGCTACCTATCAACAAGGAGACACTACGGATCAAGTATTATTTTTTCAACATGACGCCCACTGGGCCAACGAATTTTTGCCAGAAGCCCACCCGAATAAAAATGACATTATCGCATTTAATAATCGGGTAGGCGAAGATTTTTCTACGGCCGAGATATTTAAATCTAGTTGGTTTATGTATATTTCGGACTATCAAAGCTTCAATGGCACCTTCCTTCCTGAATCATCCGACAATACGATCTGCCATCCTATTAAGACCGATATGCACTCTACCGGACTCTCTAGTGTGCAGTTATTGCCCAATGGTAATTCCCTAATTTGTAGTGGTCGGCAAGGATCCATATTCGAGTTGACGCCAGGAAATGAGCTAGTATGGGAATATCGTGTGCCATTGGTTGCAGGAGCTCCAGCAGAACAAGGTACTATACTCGCCCTCAATGACAATAATACATTTAGAGCGTTTAAGTATCCTGTGGATTATAGTGCATTCACAGGTAGAGACCTGACCCCTCAGGGATTTATTGAACTTAACCCTATGGAGGACTACTGTGATCGGCTAGTGAGTACAAATATGCCAGATAAATTTAGCTTTGCAGTATATCCCAATCCAACCAGTGATATGATTCATTTCACATGGGATACAGGAAGTCAAATAGATATTCGAATTGTGAACACCATTGGTCACACCGTCAAGACAACTCGTGGAGTGCGTGGTATGACCTTCATCGATGTGAGTGAGCTAAATACTGGTATTTACTATATCATTCCTGATAATTATCGTGCAATTAAGTTATTGATCGAATAGTCGAAGGATCCTTTTTTTCTTATTTCAACAGGTCCTTTGAGCATTAAATCATGACAGTTCGATCCGGATCTCATCCAGTCCTGCCCGCCCGCTTTCGCGGTTCTCTCACTTCGAGCACTGTCGTGCTCGCCTCCTCCTGAGATCGTTCGTTCATCTTGGTAAGGTTTACCATCTTTCTACCTATCCCCGCTGCCACCCATCCACTTGCGTGGTTCGCTTCCTTCAGTGTCCACTGGACACTGCCCCATACTGGGACCGGTCGCTCTTATCTTCGGTTGGATTCAAGCTTTCGGTATGATGTGCCACCTTAACTCTCCTGGCAGCCCATCAGCTATCGCTGTTCCTTCCCTTCAGTGTCCACTGGACACTGCCCCTTCGGGATCGGTCAGGAATCTCTTATCCAGTTCATATTCTCCTGCCCTCGTCGCAGTCTTGCTACGGGGTCGGTACAAGTATTCGCAGTCCAGACTTACCTACCAGAGGTAGGCGGGCTTTCAGACTCACGGTCACCCGTGAAACCCTTGCTGCTTGTCATCGATCCCGACGTTCATCGTCGGGGCTTTATGCTTGGCTTCGTCGTCAGATGGTATTCGCATTGACGCATACGCCCGCCAGAATCCCGCATAGTAGAGACTTTCACTCTACAAGTATTTCATTCTCAGTACTTTTACTAGAATGAGAGGTAACCATTCAAGGCACACACAAGCGATGACCATGCCAGCCACCCTACGGGATGGCCGTCAGGTATCGCAAAACCGTTATCCACAAGCAAAGTGAAAGGAGTAACCAAAATAAAAATCGGAAATCTAACAGCACTCATTTCCTTTTTAATAGGAACTGCAATATTCCTTGCTTATGTGATTAGTGAAAATGATCAGCTATTCCTCATTGGATACTTCTACTTAATTGTGGCAGGAATATCAAACTTCGTTATTCTGTTTTGGTTACTTCTTCAGACTTCTGAAGATAGATCAATTAGAAAAGGGCTCAACAGAAGCAAAATATTCATAGTCGCAAACATCCCAATTGCCATAGGCTACTTTTTTGTCATAATGTACTTACTTAGTTATCTGCGTATAACATTTGTAAATAGCACAGGCGATACGATTACTAACGTTCGAATCATTGGTTGTGATAATAAATCAATAAGCCATTTAGATACAGATCAATCAAAAACGAAATGGATAGGTATAAATGGTGATTGTTCTGTTGATATCAAATACTTAATAAATGGTGAAGAAAAACAAGAAACTGTTGTTGGCTATTCATCAGGCCCAATGGGACAACGACTCAAATATGAAATAGGAAGCAATGAATCAATATTCTAATGCAAAACAATCAATACAAATAAACCCTGAAATGAGCCAGCACATAATCGAGTAGACGGCTCCGACCAATAGATTGATCGGAGTGCGCCTCTCACATTGCAAATCCTCGCTTGCGGGACCACTCCCGCAGCCCTGCGGGATACGGATCGCGAATACGGCGGTTCGTCAAACAGTATAACCGCTCTTTACACCAGCTATACCTTGCTCTTTTCAATTCAATCGATGCTGAACGTACAGGAATCGGTCACCTAATCATCCACCATGAGCTGAATCTAGTTCAAGCTGCTTGACCTTCAGTCCTTCAGTACTCGTGAGACCTCCGGCCTTCCTCCTCAGAGGGGCTCAGCTCGTTTCCAATACCTACTATGACCTTGGCTGACTTCTCTGCTACAAGTGCTCGACTTCACAGAGCCAGCCTTCCCGCCAATCGCGGTTCACTCCGTCAAATACCCACAGGGCATTTGGTTTTACAGTGTAAAACCCAATTAGTGCAATAGGAAATTTCACACATACATATTTTGACCAAAAAGAAATCATAAGAATTAGATTTCTAGATATTTACGATCGAAAATCATACAAATTGATCATTTTTCCAATGAATATTTTAAATGCATTGCCTTCGAAGATCGTTTTCAACTGAATAATTACTTTTGTCATAATCATCATTATGTGTGAAATTGATTCTACTACGGCGCATTTCTGCTTCATTATCAAGCACTTCTAGC
>CAJQNM010000295.1 GCA_905479665.1 uncultured Saprospiraceae bacterium | reverse complement strand
GCTTTTGTAGTTTGTCACTATTCACTATTCACTATTCACTATTCACTATTCACTATTCCGCCGGCTGCCATGCCTCAATTAGTTCGGGGTGGGATTTCATAAAATCCTCAAACTTTTGCCGACTCTGCAAGAAGGTTATTTTCCGACCAAAAGAACCGGAAGTCTTCAGATAGATGTGACCGGTTTTGAACAAGCTGTAGTCTCCTTGAGTTAGTTTCTCTACTTGATGAAAAGGGTAGCGATAGCTTTTGAAAAAATTCGTCACGTAAATAAATTCATGGTCTAGTTCTACTCGTTTCAAACGCATCACCGTAAAATAGAGGAGCAAGAGACCCATCGCAAAGAAACCCACTGCGCCGAGCTTAAAAAGAGGCTCACCCAAAATGGGGGCTTTGCCCGAGCCAGCGATCAAGAAGGCGATCACAAGTGATCCGAAAAAGACAATCCAGAAGGTGGGAAAGAAGAGTTTTAGACCCAGCGTCGCCGAAGATGAAATCCTACGAAGCTGCATCTTCAAGAGCCTGTTTTTTCATTACCCGAGCGGCGATCCCAATACTGATTTCGTAGAGGCCATAAAGTGGTATTCCGATTAGGAATTGAGTCATCACATCAGGCGGAGTGATGATTGCCGAAAAAATAAGGATGATCACGAATGCCATTCTGCGGTATTTCCGAAGAAAATCTGCCGTAACCAGCCCTACTTTGGTGAAAAAATACACCACGACCGGAAACTCAAAAATCAGACCTGTAGGTAAGGTGTACATAGATAAATTATGTACAAACGAGGATAGGGTGGAGGTCGTCTCAATGTCTCCTACGTCATAGCCGCTTAGAAAATTTATTGCCACAGGAGTCATCACGTAGTAACCAAAGAATACTCCAAGCAAAAACAGTGAGGAACAGACAAATACCACCCCACGTGCAGCCTTCTGCTCTTTGGGGTAGAGTCCGGGCTTGATAAAATTCCACATTTCATAAAAAATGTAGGGAAAAGCCACTATGATGCCGGCAAGAATAGACACCTTCAGGTGTGTAAGAAATGGCTCTTGAAGCTTGATGGATTGGATGATGAGGTTGGGAGGATCACACATCATCCCCAAAGTGTTGCAGAAAAACCGATACGTTGGAAAGTGTACCCGGAGTGGTCCATAAATCATAACCTCAAAGACAAACTCTTTGGAGATGAAGATGACCGTGGCAAATAAAATGACCGCAACTATGGAGCGCACCAGATGCCAGCGGAGGGCTTCTAAATGCTCAAGAAAGGTCATTTCTCCTCCCTCGGGCAAATTATTCTTTCTTGGTATGATCTCTGCATCAGACATGGCAGATCAAAGTTAGTCAATTGACTATAAGGTAGACGCTCAAACCCAAAAAAGGTTGAACACTAAAGTCGTACTTTCGCCTCCAGTTTCTTCAGCTTCATGGCAGTAGATATCTTATTACAATTCGGGATCCTTGTAGCAGCGCTCTTTGCCTTGATCAAAGGGTCTGATTGGTTTGTCGACTCAGCTGAGAAGATTGGCCTCAGTATGGGCATATCTCCCTTTATTATTGGGGTTACGATCGTCGCATTCGGGACCTCCCTGCCCGAACTGGCTTCCAGCATTGCCGCTGTTCTCGGTGGCAATTCAGAAATCGTTTGCGGTGTAGTGATTGGTTCCAACATCACCAATATCCTCCTTGTACTGGGTCTGGTTTCGGCATTTGGGTCGGTGATTAAAATGGACTACGACATCATGGATGTGGACATGCCACTGCTCGCAGGGTCTGCCTTCTTGCTCTGGCTCGCCCTGCATGATGGCCAGTTGAGCATGATCGAAGCTATTCTTTTTATAGCAGCTCTTGTCGTGTTTCTTGTCAACACCCTGACCAGTGGTACTCGAGTGACTAATCTGGACATCAAGGCAGGCTGGAAAGACTATGGGCTTTTGCTCGTAAGTGGTGTGCTGATATCCGTAGGAGCAGATTTCACCCAAGGGGCAATCAGTGCCCTCGCAGACGCCTTTCAGGTCGATTCGGAGATTGTCGCGCAGACCTTGCTGGCCATCGGCACTTCACTGCCAGAAATCGTGGTGAGTGTGACGGCGGCTCGCAAAGGCAAAGCTGGTTTGGCCGTGGGTAACGTACTCGGATCCAACATATTTAATACGTATGCCGTGATGGCGATCCCTTCCTTCTTTGGTGAGTTGGAGATTCCCGAGGGGAGTCTCGACTTTGCCTTGCCTTTCATGATGATTGCTACCCTCATGTTTGTACTCGTGACCATCGGTGGCCGAATCACTAAATGGGAGGGCTTTATGATGCTCATTTTCTATATCTATTTCCTGCAGCATTCGATAAGCATAGTGATGCAATAACAATTGGAAATCGGTAGCGTTTCTAAAAGATAAAAGAAAACATGTTTGACAAATTACTCGGTGGGATGACCGAAAAGCAAGCAGAAATGAAAGCCCGACTTGCGGACGAAATCGTCGAAGCCGAAGTGGAAGGCGGTGCGATCAAAGTTGTGGCTTCGGCAAATAGGGTGATTAGAGATATCACGATTGATCCCGAAAAGGTAGACCTGCAGGATTTGGATCAATTGCAAGATCTGCTGGTCATCGCCATCAATGAGGTCCTGGAAATTGCTGCTGAACGCGAGGCTGCTGAAGCACAAGACATGATTAGCGATATGATACCGCCTGGTTTGGGTGGACTTTTCGGCATGAATAAGGACAAATGAGAATATTAATTCTACTCTGTTCGTGCAGCATTTGGTTTGCTGCTCAGGGACAAGTGCCTACAGACGGTTTGCTATCATACTATTCATTTGATGATGGTACAGCGACAGATCAGGCCGGCAACTCAAACGGTGTACTCTCTGACATCCCACCTACACTGGGATGTGGAGTCCTGGGCAATGCGCTTTTTTTTGATGGGGAGGAAAATTTCGTTGATCTGCTCGGAAGTGTTTCCGACGGGGACTACTTCCAGGACCGAGGTCGATTTACCGTCTCTTTTTTCTTTCAGGCCGACAGCCCCTTCGGGACGCATGATATTCTTTCGAAACGCACAAATTGCAACCCCGAAAATGCCTTTGCGATTCGCTATACACCTGCCTCACGCACCATCAGTATCGAGATTACGGAGAATGCCAGCCGCTCTGCTCAGATAGTACATCAAGTCAGTGAAAGCCACTGTTGGATCCATATCGCCATTGCAAAATCTGAGAATGCACAAAGACTCTATATCAATGGTGAGTTTGTCGAAAATGCCGGCATCATGGCCAATATTGACTTGACTTCGGCAGCCAATCTAAAAATTGCCGACAGCCCCTGCCTCGGCACAACAGACCGCCGCTTCAGTGGCTTGCTCGACGAGCTGCGGTTTTATCTGCGTCCCTTACGTGAGGAGGAAATTCGGAATCTATATCTAGCTTCCGATCAAATCCGTACGTCAGATACCACGGTCTATCTCGGTGATGATCTGATCTTGGTCGGTGAGGCTTCCTGCGCCACCATGTACAATTGGCTTCCGGCAGGCGACCTCGCCACTCCATCGGAATTGGTCACTAGAGCAAGCCCAGATCAAACCACGACCTATTTTTTAGAGTACCTCTATGACAATTGTACTGCCATGGACAGTGTCGTAGTCCGGGTGATTGATCCCAGTGAGGTCAATTGTGGCAAAGTGCCTATGCCCACTGCTTTTAGCCCCAACTCCGATGGCCGCAATGATGAGTTTTACATCAGCAATCCGTTCAGTATTCAGACCCTGGAGCGCTTTGAAATTTTTGACAAATGGGGCAACAAGGTTTTCGAAACCAACAACATCAACGAGCGCTGGGATGGTAGTTATCACGGCCAAATGGTCAATCCCGGTATTTTCATTTATAAGCTTAAATATTCGTGTGGCGGAGATGATCTCACCGCTTCTGGCAGTGTAATGGTCCTTCGATAAATTTGTACTTTTCGGCCCATGTCTGTGTATGCCCATTGCATCGGATGCTTTCTTTTCCTTCTTTTTATTCTCACTGGATGTGCAACAGAGCCAGCTGCCGAGGAAGCGCCCGCTGAAGTCGATTTGGTATCTGTCCCGGCGCCTCCCGAAGATCTTCTTGCATCAAAGCCAGCAGTGGCAGCCGATCCAGTAGACCTGCTCACAGAACCTGAAAAATCCAAAGAGCCGGCGAAGCCAAGGCCTAAGCCGAAAAAAATAGCACACTCGCAGATTGTGTTTGAGGAGACGACCTATGATTTTGAGGAGCTCACCAGTGGTGAGAAAACGGATCACAAATTCACCTTTGTAAACGAGGGCAAGGCGCCCCTTGAGATCAAAAATGTGCACGTCTCTTGTGGCTGTACAGTGCCCAGTTACCCATTTATTGCGATCGAGCCAGGAGAAGAGGGTTACATCGGAGTGTCATACAACAGCGTGGGAAAAGAGGGCTTTCAGCGAGCGACCGTGCGCGTCATCACGAACGACCCAAAGCGTAAAGAGGTGGTGCTAAATATCGAAGGCACCGTCAACAAGAAGAAATAGCTCAAGGCTCAGTACTCAGACTAGCGTATCAGATTTATGTCTCCGCGATAGATCACTTCAAGGCCATCAACAAATTGAACCTCAACGAGGTAAAGATACACGGCCGGATCGAGGTCCTCCTCACCCATCTTGCCATTCCACCCTTGGGTGCCGGTCGCACTTGGCGGCTCAGGCTCATTGTTGTGATAGACCACGTTGCCCCATCGGTCTACGATCATCGTGGAGAGGATCTGCCGTACGCTGGCCCCGGAAAACACCTGCCAAGTGTCATTTCGACCATCTCCATCTGGGCTGAAGGCATTGGGAATGTAGATTCCTCGCGCCTTATCTACGCGCACCATCACCTGACCCTCGGCTTCACAGCCATTGAGGTCTACCACCCTAAGCTGAAAAAGCTGATCATCGATAAGACTTGCACTTGGATCTGGGCAATTGGTGCAGCTCAATAGCTCTTCAGGAGTCCAGATGAAGGTATCTATCTGTACTAAGCCTCCCAGATCGGCGTCTAGCGTGACACTTTCACCCAGCCCCACTGTGAGCTCGTCCATGAGTCCGATCGAAAGTTTTTCTGGCTGTGCGATCATGATGGTATCGTCCAGACGGCAGCCTGCGGCATCAAAAATAGAGATGACGTGCTCACCGGCAAAAAGAGGTATTTCGCTCCCGATGATCTGGGCGGGTCCGTTATCGACACTAAAACTGTATTCAGGCAGACCGCCGATCACATCATCGACAAAGATCGACGTTTGGCCACCAAAACAATCAGGCTCGGTCGGGTCATCGTAAAAGGCTTCGATCTCATCGAGTTGCGAGACCAGTATTTCGGCTTGGTCTGTGCATCCTCGATTGTCGGTAAAGTCTACCATGTAGGTGTTTGCGACCAGATCCTCGGCCAGTAGTCCTTGCAACATATTATCGTGAGACCACATGATGGTCGGTGGCCCATCATTATTGCCACCGGTGCGCGTGATGCGGATCTGCCCGTCGTTTTCTCCAAAGCATAAATCCAGTCGCGACTCACTTGAGTCGACGGATATCTCTAAAGGTGCCGGATCATCAATGGTGATGGAATCGGTCAAGACACATGCGGAATCGAGCACGTCCATCACTGTATAGATATAGGTGCCTGAGTCGAGTGCCGATATGGAGCTCACGTCTATGTTCGTGTCGCTCATTCCATTGCTCCAGTCTACCGAAAATTGGGTCGCGCCCGTACTGGGTCGACTCAAAGAGAGGGTCACCTCCCCATCTGCTTGCGCAAAGCAAGAGGGCGCAAGGGTGTCAATATCTACCACGATCGGCTCGGGAAAAGAAGCCACAATGCTGTCTTGGTAGACGATGCAATCATCGATGTTCATCACATCGTAATAGTACGTCCCCGAGGTGTCAATCTGTAGGAAAGGCAGGCTGCTACGAAAAGAGGTATCCAGTTCGGGTCCGGTGAAACGCCAGTCGATGGGCCCGCCGATGCGTATTTCCATATTGAAGATGCGACCGTTGGGATTGTCACGACAGCCGGATAATGCATCGAAGCGCATGTCTCTGGTGATCGATACCGGAATCACGGGCTCCATCAGCTCAAAGGTATCGTTCGATGGGCATGCGGTATCGCCTTGCATTTGAATGACGGATACGGCATATATTCCAGCCCCCAGATTATTTATTTCACTAGTGGTTGCTCCCGTACTCCATATGATCTCATTTCCCTGGATATCGCCAACCACCGATAGAGATGCGGTCTCATCACCTATGCAGGTGAGATCAGCCAGCGAGCCATCGATCTGAATTGTTGGCCCTGACTTGAGTGTAAATACGGTAGAATCAATACACCCATTGGCATCTTCCAGGGTTACCACGTAGTCACCATCGGAAAGATTCGTGCTTTGAGTGCGATTGTCGGTGCCATTGCCATTCCAGTAGACATTGTACGGTGGAAAGCGAGTTCCACCATCCGGACGAGTAAACTCAGTACCTCCCACTCCATTAAAAAACCCAAAGTCGATGCTTCCATCCGTGCCATTGGGGCAAGAGGGCAGGGTGACCATCGCCTCCACATTTAAGGGTGCCGGCTCTGTGATTTCGAAGGTAGTGTCGGTGGCGCATTGATCGTTGACTGCTTCCGTCACGACGACGTTGTAACTGCCTGGAGGGAGGTCGGTCACGACTGATGATGTATTCATATCAGTGCGATTGCCGCCATT
>CAJQNM010000294.1 GCA_905479665.1 uncultured Saprospiraceae bacterium | reverse complement strand
ACAAGGAGTACTTGCGGTCATGGAGGCCAATGATGATCGAGATGCATGGTTGCGTCACGCAGGTATGATTGCATTGGGTCGGATCGGAGATGCAAAAGCCATGATCGCACTTACAGACAACCCTTCACGTGCATTGCGTACCGTCGCGGTTGTGGCCCTGCGGAGAATGCAGCATCCCGGTATCGCTGAGTTTCTTGGCGATACTGATGAGTACATCGTGGCAGAGGCTGCTCGCGGCATCAATGATGACTACTCGATCGAAGAAGCATTGCCGGCACTGGCTCGCATCTTACAGGATGAGCGATTTACAGCCGAACCGTTGATTCGGAGAGCGATCAATGCCAATTTGCGAGTTGGCCAACAAGAAAACCTTGATCTATTGATTGAGTACAGCCGGCGTAAATCGGCCCCGGCAGAATTGCGCGCTGAAGCCATCGCTTGTCTTAGTACGTGGAGTGAGCCGTCGTTGCATGATCGTGTAGACGGCCGCTACCGTGGTGAGATCATGCGAGATGCCGGCCCAGCTCGACAATCGCTCATACCCGTAGTGAGTGAGTTTCTGGATGACCGAGATGCGGAGGTCTCGATTGCAGCCACAAAGTTGGCTTCACGTTTCGATATGCAGGGATCTGCAATTGCCCTAGAAAAGATGATGACATCGCACGGAGACGAGGATGTACGGATGGCTGCCTTGGCTGCCCTGCACGAGATGGGTGCAGATGGACTCGAGGATCATCTTGCTGTTGCACTTAAGGATAAAAGTGAAAAGGTAAGATCCTATGCCTTAGAGATTTTGCCTGACGCAAAAATAGCTGAGCCACAGGCGATTGCCCTTTTTGCGAGTATTTTAGAGGGTGGTACCAAGTCGGAAAAGCAGGCCGCTCTAGGCGCCCTTACCGCATATAGCGGCCAGGGCGCGATCGATTTGTTGGCAGCGCAATGGGCAAACTTGGAAGGTGGTACGCTCGATCCGAATATCCGCCTGGATGTGCTCGATGCCGTTGAGACGCAAGGCAACAAAGATCTATTGGAACGGGTAGCATCTTACCAAATGAGAAAGCATGGCGATGACCCCTTGGGACCGTGGCGAGAAACGCTTGCTGGGGGAGATCGATCACGTGGGCAGCGCATATTTTACCGCAACGAAGCCGCTCAATGTGCCCGCTGTCACCGCATTTTTGAATACGGTGGTGATGCCGGTCCGGGCCTGGGTAGTGTCGGTGCGCGACTCACTCCAGATGAAATTCTGGAATCGCTGATCCTACCAAGTGCCTCGTACGCAAAGGGATATCAGGTCCTGAGTCTTGAGCTCACCGATGGCTCTCTCGTTGCAGGTATTGTGGAGGATGAAACAGAAGAATTACTCACTTTGAAAATTTCTGAAGATGAATTTCGAGATATTCCCATTGCCGAAATCGCTGAACGTACTGAAGTACCCTCGGCGATGCCTGGTATAGAGCATATTCTCACGAAAAAGGAAGTGCGGGATTTAATTGCTTTTTTAGCTGGGCTAAAAGCGGAGGAAGGATAGGTGCAAATGACGACTCATCTTCAGATACTTTTATTCGCAATATTGTGTTTTCCGGCTATAGGTCAAGATGTGTCCGTATTTACATTTGGTGGTGATAAAGATGAGATTGGATATGATATAGTTCTTGGCGAAAATAATTCGCTGATACTCTTGACGTCAGATCGAACTGTCACCAGTGGCAGTGAAGATATTTGCCTTTTAGAGATTGACAATGCCAAAAATATCAGCTCTCGAAAGTGCTTCGGTACAGATAAACAAGACTATCCCTATAGCTTAATACGGACGAGCGATGGTGGATTTGCTGTTTCAGGAACCCGATGGAAGAGTCGTCGAGATGCGTATCTCCTTAAACTAAATGCCCGTTTCGAGACGGAGTGGGAAAAACATTATGACGGGGGTGCCTTTCACCAAGACGAGGGTTTTGTCGCCATTGAAACCCAAGATGGAGGTTACCTGCTCAGTGGCATGACCCGATCGAGCAGAGGTGTGACCAGAGGCTCTATGCTCTTGCTCAAGTTTTCAGGCTCTGGAGAGGAAGAATGGGTTGTGCATGAAGAGGTTACCTCGAAGAATTATCTCTTTGATGTCATCCAGGATCGGGATGGGAAATTTGTGAGTGTTGGCGTAGAAAGTGGACACCACCGCTACACCGGGTTCGATTTTTACCTCCCCTCGGCGACCGGCATCATTTACAAACACGACGGCAATGGCAATGAAATCTGGCGCAGTTCTATCGGAGGCGATCAAAACGACTGGATCACCAACGTGGTAGAATCTCCTGAGGGCGGGTATTATTTGCTTGGTTCTACCCAGAGCTTAGGGCGAGGTAGTTTTGATCTCTACTTGGTCAAAGTGGATATAGATGGAGAAATCGAGTGGGAGCAAACCTATGGTGAGTTTCAGTTTGACTATGGCCGGAAGTTAGAGATTCTGGACAATGGAGATCTGCTCATCCTCGGTACCACATGTCTCGACAGCGATAATTTTACCACCGATATCCTGCTGCTGCGCACCGATGATCAGGGCTCTGTACTGTGGCAGGATGTGTATGGTGGGGCTGGGAGTGAAGTGGCCCACGGCATGGTGGTCCACCAGGAAAAAGTACATATCGTGGGCGAAGTAACCGAATCGGATGGGGATGATAAAGACGTTTTACTCCTCGAAATACCCTTAAACCAGACCGTAGATTTTGACCAACGTGAGAGAGACTTAAATCTACTTTTGGTCTATCCGAATCCAGCCGATCAGGCGGTCACATTTGATCTGGCTGAATTATCATGCAGTAATTATCAGTTGAATATTTACGATCAATTGGGCCGCGTCGTTTCATCGAGAGATCATGCACTTACGCCTAAAATCGAAATGGACCTCACAACATGGCCTAAGGGCACCTATTTTTATACCCTATCTTCTGGATGCCTTGCTACCATAGCAGGAAAACTGCAAATCCATTAAATATCTATTGTGCCGTCCTTAAAGGACAAGATATCACAGCGATGGGTACAATCCATCGAATTGATATCAGATTTCTTCGCGTCCCGGAGGGGCGTTTTTGTTGCGTCCATTCCGTCGAAGCGAAATAAAACTTTAATTAAATTAAATTAAGGCACTGCGACAAACTGCCAGGTCAGTTCTTGACTTGTGAGATCGTGCTGAAAAATCAAAACGCTATCAGCAGGCTGCTGTGCATAAAGCTGGGGGTCATCGGCATAGCGTGAATTGTCAACTCCTGAAGCGAAAAAATGAATTGAATCTCGGTTTTCTTTATAAAAGCCTTTGTAGGTTCCACTTCCGGTATCTCCCAGGATATTATAGACCTCTATCCCTCGTTCACGCACTTCTTTCAGCATGGGATAAATCACCTCCCGATAATGGGTATTTAGAGAGTCACAATTGGCCGTCCAGTGTTTTGCATTGTGATGTGAATAGCTGGAAGGAGATGGCAAATCGGGTAAGCCAGACCATAGGTTGAGATGATGGAAAACCACCAAATGGCTGCTGTTGGAAATGGTGTCGCAAATATTCTGCAGCATTTGAAACTGCCGATTGAGATCCTGGCACAAAGTTGTATTCAACATCGAATTCAGACAGACGCTCACCAACCCATTTTCAGAGTGATGGTTGTACGACTTGCGACCGGTATACTGATGATACCATTGGATGTTTCCGTTTCGGATGTCGTGGTTTCCCAGGGCATATTGGGTAGTAGGTTTCTTCAGATCGAAGACTTCGTCGATATGTTGTAACGTGGTCTCAAACAGCATCGCTTCGCTGCAAATGTCTCCACCGAGCCAGATACGGTCGTATTGGCGAGGTTGCAGATTGATGATTCGTGGATCCACCCGATTACCGCCGGCATGCCACTCATAGGTATGACCGAGGAAAATGTATCGAAGCGTCTCCGCCTGCTCGACATCAGATCGGTCTGGTGTACTGAATTCGGCTACTCCTTTCCACTTGGTAGCCGAAAGGAGAAACAGGACAATAGCAGCAATGATACATTTCATCAGCGGAAAGATAACGCAGTGGCAGCACTTTTACGCATGTTGCTAATCTATCATATTTGGCTAACTTCCGCACATCAATAGTCTTTCTCACTTATGAGCACTACAAGAATAATTATTGCTGGCGTCGTGGGCGCAGTTGCTGCCTTCATCCTTTCCTCCTTGGCGTATGCTTTTTTACTTGCAACGTTTTTTGAAAATAATGCAGGTAGTGCCACTGGAGTGGTGCGTGCAGATGAAGATATTTTATTTATCCCGATGCTGTTAGGACATTTGGCTTGGGGCATATTTATTTCCTGGGTGCTGGGTTATTGGGCTAGCATCAGCACAGCAAAATCGGGTGCCAATGCAGGTGCATTGATGGGATTTTCTATGGCCTGTGTTTTCGGATTAATTAATTTAAGTACGACTCACGTCTCCACTCCTATTGCTGCAGTGGTCGACATCGCTGTGTTTACGGTGATTTCTGCTGTGGTTGGGGCAATCGTTGGGCTTATTCTCAGTAAA
>CAJQNM010000293.1 GCA_905479665.1 uncultured Saprospiraceae bacterium | reverse complement strand
AAGCTTTTCGCCTTCGTAGCTGCCTTGATGAGAGTGGCCGTCGATCAGACCAGGCATCACAAACTGCTGAGAGGCATCGATGAATGTACCCGAACCTGAATTGGGTTGATGTGCCCGAATTTCCGTGATGCGGTGGCCCGAAACGAAGACATCCATATCTTTGAGTACTTCCTCGCTCGTACCATCAAAAAGTGTCCCGGCATGGATGACCATTTCTCCGCTTGGTGCCTGACGATCCCACGTAAGATCGATCGCAACATCTGCGATTTCACCGGTGGCGATATTTATTTTTCGTAAGCGGTTTGTGGCCATGTAGAGGATCTCTTGCGAATCACCCGACCAGCTGGGATTGTCGGCCAGCTCGGTGGTGAGGCGCATTGGTTTTGCGCGCAACTGCCCTGCACTGTCTACGGGAAAAACCCACAATCGTCCTGATGAAATCGAAGCTAAATACTGACCATCAGGCGACCAGAGCGGACCGTCCTTGGCGCGCACTCCCAATGATAGAGTATCAACACCCTGTAGTCTGCCACGCAACATGCCACTGGTGTCGTAGTACACGACCCCATTTACTCCTTCGCGATAGAGTGTTGAATAGGGTTGCAAAATACTGAAGGCAATCAGCTCACCATCAGGTGACCATGATGGTGCACCCAGACTGCTGGTGAGCATGGGCGTTACACTTTTGATCTCTCCCGTCACCAGATTTGCAGAAAACACGCGCCCTAAACGTGGGCCAAAATTTGTGCTGACCGCAATCTGCTCGGCACTCGGCGACCAGCTCATGCCCGAAGGCATGCCAAGGATGGAGCCGATCTTTTCTTGTTCTCCCGAAGCAAAATGATGTACGTACAGTTCGAAAATTCCCGATCGATCGGAGAGAAAAGCCAGCCGATCTCCCTGCGGAGACCACATGGGAGACAATTCATAATATCCATCATCGGTTAATTTCTTTCCCTCACCATTTTTATCAATAATCCAAATGTCTCCCAGCATGATGGCAGCGATTGATTCACCATCGGGAGATAATTGGGGTTGACAAATTCCCTTGATGGCTAGATTTTCGACAGGATTAAAATTTCGTTTCTTCTTTGTGTACGACGGTCGATTTAATTGCACCGTAAATTCGAAAGATATTTTCTCAGTGCTTTGGCCGGTAAGCGTACTTCGCATAATCTCGCCATCTGATGTGTATAGAAATTGCTCACTGTCCAACCAACTCACCCGAAAGGGAAAAACATCTTGCGTGCTCGCACTAATTTGCTTTGGCGAAAATTCGGAATTTTCTGGATGAGAATAATGTAAGGTGCTTGAGCCAGCCGCCTGTTCATTGTATGTCATGGTCGCTCCATCTTTACTCCAGGCGACACCAAAGACTTTTTTCTCCGAAGGCTGAATAAGTGAATTATTTTCACTAGCCATCGAATAGGTCCAAATTCCACTCTGATCTGGGTGATCACTTACGTATGCAACGGACTCACCGTTTGGACTCCAACAAGGACCATATTCATTGGAAAGGTCGCTGGTCAGTTGAATTGTTTTTTGACTATTAAATGCGTACTGGTAAATGTCATAATTACCAGAATGGTCGGAGGCGAAAATGATCGAAGATCCATCGGGTGACCAGTGTGGTTCGCGAGAATCAAAATCACCCTCCGTAATCTGGGTGAGCTGCGACCCATCGCGCGCTACGGTATAGATGTGCCAATTTCCCTCCCAGTATGCCTGAAATGTCAAGTACGCACCATCGGGACTCCAGCTAGGTTGCCGAGCATTTCCCATTTCATCGGTGATCGGCGAGGCCGTGCCACCGTCTACTGGCAATAGCCAAAGCCTTCCCATGACATCGATGACCATCTCCTGTCCGGTGGGAGATACGGCGACGGCCATATTTGTGCCCTGCTGGAGGGTAATGGATTCTGGAAGCTGGGCGTAAAAAGGGAGGTAGGCCGTGAATGCCAGTGTAAACGCAAACCAGAAGTTTGTTCCTATTCTCATTTGGATAAATTTATAAGCTTCGATTCTGTTGCAATATACCCGAAACTGATTCAAGATTCACCTGCTGAGAGGCTCTCGGGTACGGCCTGGATTTCTCACAACCCATGATTGGAATGTATGTTCTCGCATCCTTTACGCATAGGGAATTTCGATGATGTCAGTCTTTTGAGAGGTGTTGGAATGGGAAACATCTTGTTGTAATTTGTTACTTTCATGAATAGATACTTCCCATGAAATGATCTATATCCATGGAAATCGTGAAGGTGCATCGATGCCAACGTTTGTAAACTCTACCCGTGTCTATTTACTCTCGCCGTTCTATCGATTTTTTCTACGTCATGCGACTCGAAGGAAGAAGGTAGTGATTCGCAAAGAAAATATGTCAGGCAGCCTAAGCTTTTAAAAAGCCAATTACTTGGCTTAGCAAAGAGAAGGGAGGGGAAGATATTCTCGGGTTGTTAAATGCAGAACTATGAAAAAGTGTATTTTGATTTTGTCTGCCCTTCTATTTGTGGCCTCGGGTGACGAGGATCCCAAAATAGACAGCTTGCTATCCTTTGCCAAGGTGTATGGCTACGTAAAATATTTTCATCCCAGTGATGAAGCAGCAAAAATCAACTGGAATTCTTTTGCTGCTTACGGAGCGCAAGAGATGCTGAAGTGCGAGAAGCAAAGCGATATCATTCCAGCACTGCGAGCACTATTTGAACCAATAGCGCCAAGTATTCACTTTTCTGAGGAAATGTTGGATTATGATTTAGAGGTGATTACACCCGAAAATATTGATGGGTACTTTCCGGTTTATTGGCAACATCTAGGGGTCACTACGGGTATGAATAGTTCTGATGGCCCATACAGCAGTGTGCGAGTAAACGGGGCTGAGCGAATAGATGAATCTGCTAGTTTCGGCAACCTCATGCTAGTGATTGACCCTGAAAAATACATCGGAAAAGAGGTGAAATACTCTGGCTGGGTCAAACTTCATCCAGATTCCGATGGTACGGGCCATTTGTGGATGCGGGTAGATCAAGAAGATGAGACACGTTGCTTCTTTGATAATATGGGTGATAATCCGATAAAAAGCAGCGATTGGACGCGACATGAGATTGTCACAAAAATTTGTGATAATTCCTCGGAGCTCCTGCTGGGTAGTTTCGTGAATGGGAAGGGAACCTTGTATTTGGACGACGTGCAGTTGCACTTTAAGGAAAATGGTGAATGGATAGAAATACCCATTATGAATGGTGGCTTTGAAGCTGATCAAGTTGGCACTAAAACTGAAAATTCCAAATGGTTTGGAAATAGTAAGGGCTATTCGTACAAGCTATCTTCGACAGAAGAAAAGGAGGGTGAAAAATGTGCTGTCATACAATATAGAGGAATCACAAGGGTAGCAAGAGGTGAGACGATTTTCGAGTCATTTCCAAAATTTGGAGAATTAATTGAAGAGGAAATTGGTGAGAATATCTACTGTCAGGTCCCTTTGAACCTATATGCGAATGAGACCAATACCTTTCCTCAGGGTAGTTCCAGTGAGTTAGAAAAGGAGCTTAGGACAGTCAGTGGGCGTCTAGCCGACTTACACATAAGATTGGGAAATGTCATCAATACCTATAGTGTTTTCCAGCATTTTTATCCTTACTTCGATGTGGTGGAAGTTGATTGGGACGAGGAATTGAGAGCTGCATTGAAAAATAGCTTTAGGGATGAAGCAGCAAGTGATCATTTAGTCACCTTACGAAAGTTTACAGCACCACTAAAGGATGGGCACATCTTTGTGACTGGACCGGAACGCGATGTTTATGTACCCCCGATACATTGGGAATGGCTTGAAGACAAGTTAATCATTACGGAGGTCTTTGAAGAAGATTTAGGTGTAGAGGTTGGTGATGAAGTAACAAGGGTTGGCGATGTATCAGCTCGAGAGCACTTTGAAGAAATCAATTCAAGAATCTCAGCGGGAACGGAGGGTTGGTTACACTATAGATCTCAGTCGATGAGCCTGGTGGGTGAGAAGAACTCAGAGATAGATTTGGAAATTGACGACAAGGTAGTTGCTCTAAAAAGAATTAAGAAATATGGATATGAAGGAAACAAAATAGAAATACAAAGGTCGAAGTACCGGGTCTTGGAAAATGATATTTATTATTTAAATCTAAATACCATTGAGATGGACACCATCACAAGTTTGTTGCCTCAGTTAAGGCAGTCAAACGGAATAATTTGCGATTTGAGGGGCTATCCGAATGGAAACCATGGATTTATTTCTCATCTACTGAGTCATAAAGATACTTCGACCGCATGGATGAATGTTCCCAAAATAATCTACCCCGATCAAAATAAAATTTTAGGCTATGAAACTTTCGGCTGGGAGTTGGAGCCCAAAGAACCTTTTTTGGGTGACAATGCAGTTGTGTTCATGATCGACGGAAGTTCTATTAGTTATGCTGAAAGCTACATGAGTTTTATAGAGGGGTATAAATTGGGGACAATCATCGGGCAGCCGACTGCGGGCGCCAATGGCAACATAAATCCTTTTACTCTGATAGGAAATTGCAGAATAAGCTGGACTGGTATGAAAGTACTAAAGCACGATGGCAGTCAGCATCATGCCATTGGTGTCTTGCCCGACACTTATGTCCATAAGACGATAGAGGGAGTCTTATCAGGCAGAGACGAGTTTTTGGAAAAGGCAATCGAAATTGTGTTGAAAGAATAAGTTCATGTTCTGATTATTTCGCCAGATTCACTAAATCAGATTCTGCAGCAATGTAGCCAAAGCTGCTCCAAGAATCATGCTCGAAAATTTGCTCGAAAAGTGCCCGTGCTCTGGTTGGATTGCCATTGTAGATATACCAATTACCCAGTCCGTAGAGGATAGCGTCATTGGCTGGAGCGTCTCCGGTGGTTTGCAATAGTGCTTTTTCAGAGAGCTCTCCTTTGTAAAAGAGACAAAGGCGATGATAGGCTGTATTTTCAATGACCGCCAGATCGCTCGTTATTTCTTTGAGAAATTCATCGGCTTCTATTTTGCCATTGGATCGCCGGGTGATTGCGTAGAGCCAGTGAGTTGCCGAGACCAGATTGTCGGGATTTTCTGTGGAGGCCTTGCATTTTTTGTAGGCTTCAAGTGCGGGCTTCCATTCATGCTTGAGATAGTGGGCCAGCCCCAGGTGATAATAAATATTGCCGTGCAGGGTGCTGACCGGAATGTTGGCTGCGTTGGGCATCCCATCGGGCTCGATTTCGTTTTCGGTACCGCCAATTAATTCGGCAGCGTGGGCCAGATCGGTAATTGCTTCATCAAATCTCCGTAATGAAATATAACGATGCCCCCGATGCCGATAGAGGCGTGCGTCCTTAGGATATTGCTTGATGCCGGTCGTGTACAGGTCGATGGCTGCAAGATAGTCTCCCGAGTAGGCCAGAAATCGGCCATACCAGATGAGGTTGTCCACTATTGGATCTTGCTCATAGGCTGTTTCTCTATCGGCTAGCTTTTCGAGCAATTCTGTACTGGGTGGATGGGGTATCAGTGGCTCTCCCAGTAGTGAAGTGCCTTGTTGCTCCAGGGCGGTAGATATATCCTGGCAGTTGCTCAGGGATATAATAACCAGCGTAAAGAGAATCGATCTCATTGGATGAAAATAGGAAAAAGTGTTTTTCTAGCTCAAAGTTGGTTCAGTGAGAGTCTTCAACATGCATGTCTCCACCCTTCATTCAAAGTTGATGCTGGGAGCTTCCGCGTCAGGGATTTTCGTCAAAATTCGGTAACTTTCAGATGCCCTGCCATGCTCAATCAGCCATCGCTCAGGAGATGTATGGAGTATTTGCAGAGTCGTTTGCAACGGTTATAAACGTTTAATCACGGTTAGTCCTAGTGAGGGCGGTGGGAATGTGGAGGGTGGGGTGTATAGAAATGTTATGTCCAATTAAAAAATGAATATTTTGACATGAAAACTTTTGTATTCACTTTATTATTCTTGTCACTTCTGATTTCTTTTAATTCTTGTGATACTAGATTTGAAAAGGGGGTTGAAACCGATGGAAAGTGGAGCCATGTTGAAAACAGGATTGATTCAATTGCTGAAAACATTTTGAATGAAGGCAAAGTAAAGGGCTTTTCAATTGCCATTTTAGGGCAAGGTGATACAATCTATAATAAAGGATTTGGATTTACTGATTCTATTGGAATCAATCCAGTAACTACTGAGACTAAATTCTTAATGGCGTCTATCTCTAAACTTATGACTGCAGTCATTGTGATGAAATTAGTTGAAGAAGAGAAATTATTATTAAGTCAGTCATTGTTTGAAGTTTTCCCAGAATACCCGAACTCAGATCAAGCAAAAAAAATATCTATTAAACATTTACTGAATCATACATCTGGTATACCGGATTATGTATTTGAAATAGATAGTATTTTTCTTAATGAAAACAAAGAACCCACAAAAAGCGAAATAATTAATTTTTTCAAAGGAAAGGATCTTGAGTTTGAACCAGGGACAGCATATAATTACAGTAATGCAGGGTACAAAATACTATCATGGGTAGTAGAAAAAAGCATGAAAACTAGTTTTAAAAGTCAAGTGGATAGAGTGATAAATGAGCCTCTAAGATATAATATGAAATTGATTAGAGAATCTGCTTCAGACCAAAGAACATCAACATACTTTGAGTTACAAAATTCAGTTTTACATCCTTTCAAACACTGGTT
>CAJQNM010000292.1 GCA_905479665.1 uncultured Saprospiraceae bacterium | reverse complement strand
TATCGATTTGATTTTTCAGGATTATTGATTCTGCTCGCAGCATTGTGTTCCATATTAATTGCTGCGACAGCTGTCATGGTGCAAGGGTATCGGGCAGCACAGGCAGATCCGGTGGATAGTTTGAAATTGGAATGAATTAATAATTAATAACTAATAATTAATAGTGGAGAATGAATAATTAAAAATGACAGTTCAGGTTTCAAACCAAAAACGCGCCTCAATCCAAGGCTGCTTTAGCCCCTTGAGTTTAGGGGAAGAAGCAAAGAGGAGGATTTGGGGGCCGAAGGCAGAGAAGAGAAACGTGTGCAGTGGTTGCACAGCTCAGGTTCCAAACCTGAGAACGGAGTGGGTGGACTCCCCTTTAGGGGCCGGGGGCAGAGAACGAGAGAATAATTGATAATGGGTGAAGAGGTTAAGGCGGCACAGCTCAGGTTCCAAACCTGAGACGGACATCAATCCAAGGCGGCTTTAGCCCCTTGAATTCCGGAAGTGAGAATAAAATGGAAATGAGGAAAGCTTCGCGAGGAAAATGAGGAAATGTTACGCTAGGAGCGGGTGGGCTCCCCTTTAGGGGCCGGGGGCAGAAGAGTAATTGATAGTTGACAATGAATAATTGATAATGGGTGAAGGGGAAAAGAGAAAGATGAGGAAAGCTATGCGAGGAAAAGGAGGCGACTCAGCTCAGGTTCCAAACCTGAGACTGGTCTAGTCGGAGAGAAGGGAATAAAATTATTAATGAAAATAGATTTTAAATAGCAGATACGCCTTACAATAGCAATGAGCAAATCTAACGTCTTATATCTAGTGTCTGAAATCTAACGTCTAGCATCTAAAAAAACTAATGATCAAAAATTATATAAAAATAGCTTTCCGTTCGCTTTGGCGACAAAAGGGATATTCGGCGATTAATGTTTTTGGACTTTCGGTGGCACTCTGTGTTTCGCTGTTGATGCTCTTGTGGGTGCAAGACGAGTGGAGTACAGATCAATTTCATCTTGAGAAAGAGAGGCTCTTTCGAGTGCATCGCACGGTTCCTTTGGAGGGGGAGCGTATGCAAACCAATACGGGTGTGCCCTATCCCTTGCTGGCAGCTGCTGTAGAGGAAATTCCTGAGGTGATGCGCTATATCCCCTACAGAAGTAGTAGTGCAGAGACAATTATTTACGGCAATACCGACTATAGAGCGAAAGGAACTTTTGGAAATGCAGCATTTTTCGAATCATTTACTTTCCCAATCTTGCAGGGAGATCCAAATCACCTGGATGAGAATCCCAATTCGATTGCAATCTCACAGGGTCTGGCTAAACGCTTGTTTGGAAATACCTGGAAATCGAATACGATTGGTAAGACCATAAAATTGCATGACATTGGTGAATTTTCCATCGAGTTGATTTACTCAGACTTTCCGGATAACTGCACACTAGATCATGATTTTGTCTACAGTTTTGAGCATTTCCTAAGTGAGCATGATGGCTTGAAGCACTGGGGAAACTCGCGGATGCGAGGAGTTGTGCTTCTACAGGAAAATTCGGATGCTGCAGCGGTAGCTCAGAAAATGGATCGACTATTTAAAAGTCATCAAGAGACTGAGATGAAGGAGGGCTGTAATTTACAGCCATATACAGAGCATTATCTCTACAACCATTTTGACGATCAGGCGAAGGCCATAGGAGGAAGGATCGAATACGTGCGGACATTTGCCATTGCTGCATTTCTTCTTCTACTTATTTCATGCATTAATTTTGTAAATCTAGCCACAGCACTGGCTTCTAGAAGGGCCAAAGAAGTAGGAGTCCGAAAAGTTGTAGGTGCATTAAAAAAATCCTTAATCACTCAGTTCCTCACAGAATCAGCCGTTGTTACCCTCTTGGCGATGACCTTGGCAGTGATTCTTGGAAAGTTTCTGGAACCGGTCGTTTGGCAACTGACGGGAAAAGAACTTAGTATCGCACTTGATGATCCAGCGATTTGGATCAGTCTGCTGGTCATCGGAGCAATAACCACCGTGCTCTCTGGTGCATACCCATCATTTGTGCTCTCGAATTTTAGACCCGCGAGTGCGTTGAAAGGCCGAATAGCGAGTATGGGATCCCATGTCTCCCTGCGTAAGCTGCTCGTGATACTTCAGTTTGTATTTGCATTACTTCTAATTGCCGGTGCATTGATTATACGCGAGCAAATTCATTACATCATGGACAAGAATCTGGGGTTAGCCAAAGAAAACATCATTGAGATTCCCCGCGATGAAAACATTGCAACCAATTACCAAGCCCTGCGCAATGAGTTGATCCGGAGTCCCGCTATCCTAGACGTTACGTCTGCGGGTCCGTCGCCGTTAGAAATGCATGCGTCTACAAGTGGGGTATCATGGGCAGGAAAGCGCCCTGATCAAGAGAATCAGGAATTTCAGATAGTCTGGGCTGAAAATAATTTTACAGATCTGTTTGAAGTGCCGATGGCAGCAGGTGAATTTTATCGCACTGATCAGCTGCTGGATAGTTCGAACATTGTTCTCAATGAGAAAGCCGTGGAAGTAATGGGTCTCGAGGGCCCTGTCGGAAAGACGATCACTTGGTGGGGGCAGGAGCGCCGTATCATTGGTGTAGTTCAGGATTTTCATAACCAGAGTCTCTATAGCGAAATCGCGCCAACCGGGATACTGCAAGATCGCGAAGGTGCATGGTCGATTTACGTGAAGTCTGCCTCAGGAGAAATCTCTGCCGCAATCGATCATTTAGAGGCATCGTTTGCTCAAGTCCTACCGGAGGTACCCTTGCGATATCAGTTTCTCGATGACCAGTATGCACAGACCTATAAGGCTGAGATTCTTACTGGAAAACTTTCGAACTATTTTGCAATCATTGCGATCATCATTTCTATCTTGGGTCTTTTGGGACTGGCCACCTACATGGCTCAGCAGCGACGCAAGGAAATTGGAGTGCGCAAAGTCCTGGGAGCAACAGTGACCGATCTGATGGTTCTACTCTCCAAAGACTTCCTCATATTGGTAGGCATTGGTTCTGCAGTTGGCTTACCGATTACTTGGTATTTGCTGCAGAATTGGCTCACTAAATTTGAATTCAAAATAAACCTTGAGTGGTGGATGTTTGTCATACCCATGGCAGGAGCGATGCTGATCGCGGGAATAACAGTGGGCCTCCAATCACTTCGTGCGGCGTGGCAAAATCCAGTAAATGCAATTCAAAACAATGAATGAATAACTCAATAATAAATAATAATTGACAATCAAAATTAGAAAAATATAAAAATTGCAGCGGGTTAGATAGAGTGAAATACAGGGGCTCCTACACCTCTAGAAGGACTGGGAAGCCCGCCATTTGAAGCCCGCACTAATCTAGAATCTTAAATTTTAAAATCTAATGTCTAACGTCTAAAATCTTTTTAAAATGTTACAATTAGCAATTCCGATCCCGAACATCAAAGGCAAGCAAGAAATCGAAATCGACATGACGATTAATAACGAAAAGCAGAAGATGCGCTTCATAGTCGATATTTATCCTTGGGACGAGTGTGAAAGTCTGACCAATGATCGCATCGATTGCATTCGCGAGCTCATCCATGACTATGGAGACGACTGGATGATTTATCACATCGGAATGCCGACCGAAGATTATGTTCCACTTACCTTTGTACACAAGGAAGATTGGGCAAGACAAAGAAGACTTGTGAGGTCTGCAGTGGGAGTTTAAATTAGAACTATGATTCGCAACTATTTGATTATCGCTTGGCGCAGTCTGCGTCGCAATCAGGGATTTTCGCTGATTAATATATTGGGCCTCTGTGCAGGCCTCACCTGCTTTATGCTGATTATGCTGTATGTGCGTAGTGAGTCGGGCTACGATACCTTTCACGAAGATTCTGATGCAATTTATCGGGTTGCACTGGAGCGCAAATATCCAGGTAGATCAAGGCAATACGCAATCATTCCGCATTC
This sequence comes from uncultured Saprospiraceae bacterium, assembly GCA_905479665.1. GTDB lineage: Bacteria > Bacteroidota > Bacteroidia > Chitinophagales > Saprospiraceae > CAJQNM01. The sequence goes on along the minus strand of CAJQNM010000292.1, from coordinate 4,257 downwards.
GTTTGCCGAGGCATTTACGCAAGAATTTCCGGAAGTGGAAAATTCGTGTCGGCTCTTTTTCTTTAACAATATCACGTATGTCAAAGATGGGCCGGAAGTACGTGAGGAAAATCACTGGATCTGGGCAGATTCGACGTTCTTTGATTTATTCTCGATACCGCTTCTGGTAGGTGATGCTCAGAAAGCCCTTAGTGAGCCGAATAGTATCGTCCTTACTGAGGCTGCAGCGGAGCGTTATTTCGGGAGTGACTGGAGGTCTCAACAGGTGGTAGGAGAAGTACTTGATATTGTTGCAAATGACAACGATCGGCAGATCACGGGGGTGTGTGCAAATATTCCCCAGGAATCACACCTTGTTGGAGACATCATCGAATCTTCTAAGTCATTCGGCTTTCTTGAGCAGCCCAACTACATCAACTTCTCGGCGTATACCTATCTGAGGTTGAACCCCCAAGCCAATGTCGCGGCTCTAGAATCTCGTATTCCTGACCTGGTGGTCAAGTATGCTTCGGGGCCGGTGTTGGAATCATTTGGAGTAGACTACGCGCAGTATCAACAGCAGGGCAATGGGTATCGTTATTTTCTCCAGCCATTGCCGGATATATACTTAGACTCCAATCTGGAAAATGAAATGAAGCCTCCAGGCTCTCGCAGTAGGATTCACTTTTTCGTCCTTATTGCCATCCTGATCATAGCGATTGCGGCCATCAATTTTATGAATCTAAGTACTGCACGGTCAACAAACCGGGCTCGTGAAGTCGGCATCCGAAAGACTTTGGGCTCAGAGCGCGGTCAGCTCATCAGACAATTTCTTTTTGAGGCAGTCGTACTGGCGGTCGTTGCTGGATTATTGGCTGTGATCATTACAGCATTGTTGCTGCCTGCCTTCAATCAGCTTACACACAAGGCCTTGTCTTTACAAGAGATAACACAGCCTTCTTTTCTTGCGATGGTCGGTATGCTCATTTTGGGAACAGGTCTTATTGCCGGAATTTATCCTGCATTATTTCTGTCCGGTTTTTCACCACTGCAGGCGATGCGGGGTAAGGTCGACGGGGGTAAGGGTAGTCTCTTATTGCGTAATGGTCTAGTGGTGTTTCAGTTCAGCATCTCTATTTTCTTGATTGTTGCGACGATGATGGTATATCGTCAGTTGCAGTTTACTCAGAACAAGCAATTAGGTTTTAGCAAAGACAGTTTGGTCACCTTGCAAAGTACTGGAAGGTTGGACGGGGTTGAAACAGAAACATTTAAAAATCAGCTCAAAAATATCCCTGGTGTAGTCGCGGTGGGTGGCTGTAGCAATCAGCCCGGAGAAAGTTTTCCGGGCACCTCTTTTCGTGCCCAGGGAGCGAGCGAGACGACGACCGGGAGCGCCATCTGGATCGATGAGGGGTATCTCGATTGTATGGCAATGGAGCTAGTTGATGGTCGGGCCTTTTCTGAAGAATACGAAGACTCAACGTCCATGCTTATCAATCAATCGGCAATGCGTGAAATGGGCTTGACCAACCCGATAGGCACACAAGTGACCACTCAAGATGATTTTCTTAATGCTGATCCAGAAAACCCAACGCAGTATACGATCGTCGGGGTAGTTGATGATTATCATTTTCAGTCCTTACATCATCAGATTACTCCCCTCTTTTTTCTGCACAACAGCCGAAATTTTACCCCCGGCTCAGACAATCAAATCCCCGTGCGTCTGCAGGGAGAAAATGTACCCGCTGCACTCGCAGCCATCGAAAAGATTTGGAATCGGTTTGAGCCCGAAACTCCTTTTCGCCATGCTTTTCTGGATCACCAATGGGCCGCATTGTATGATCAGGAGGTGACTTCGCGAAAAGTCTTTGGGCTATTTAGTTTACTGGCCATTTTCATCGCTTGCCTTGGCCTGTTGGCACTCGCCAACTATATGACAGAGCAACGCATCAAGGAAATCGGGATCCGCAAGGTGCTCGGTGCGACTACCGGGGGCATTGTTGCTCTTCTTTCAAGAAATTATATTTTATTGGTCGGGTTGTCAATTTTGATTGCTGTGCCACTGGCCTATTATTTTCTGGATCAATGGTTGCAGGGATTTGCTTATCGAGCATCGCTGGCTTGGTGGGTTTTTGCGACAGGCGGCCTGATTGCCATTATTATTGCGGGAAGTACGGTTGCATATACGGGCATACGTGCAGCTATTTCCGATCCTATGAAAAGCCTTAAAAGTGATTAATGTTATGAATAAACAGAAGAAATATTCTATTCTCTTTTTTTACAGCCTGATTTTCGTTGTTCTTTTTACGACGCAAAATCACGCTCAGAAATTATGGACCCTGAAAGACTGTCTCAGTTATGCCACCGAGCACAATTTGAGGATCGAGGCAGCTCAGGTAGCAAAGAGCAATGGTGAATTGCAACGACAGGAAGCGCACCAAGCCCGCTATCCCAACTTATTTGCGGGCACTGGCTTCAACTACAATTTTGGGCGAAATATTGATCCGACGACGAATGATTTTGTGCCGCAGAATTTAGGGAACAATGGGCTCAACTTGAGCACGAATGTGCTTGTTTATAATGGAGGTCGTCTACGGCAAGAGTATGAGCAAGCCTTACTCATGGAGAAAGCAAACAACGCCAGCATCGAGCAGGAGATTCAAGATGTGCATCTTGAAATTACCCTGGCTTACCTCACCATTCTATTTGAAACGGAGCGCCGCCGGAATAGTGTCGAACAGCGCAGTCTTTCGCAAAATCAACTAAACCGAGTCCAGCAGCTGATTGAGGTGGAGCAATCTCCAGAAGCGGATCAATACGAGTGGATCGCACAGGTAGCTCAAGATGAGCAACAGATATTGACGAATGAAAATGCGATCGAGGTGGCAACCTACCAGTTGAGAAACCTTTTAAATATTGATCCGGAAGAGGATTTCCAATTAGATATTTCTTCCATTAGTGCCGAGGCCGCTGAAGAGCAAGTGAATTTTGATTTTGCAGACACGTATGCGAGGATACTTAAGGTTAGACCAGAAGTTGCTGCATTTGAGCTTACTGAGCAGGCAGCCGAGAAAGGCATTGGCATAGCCAAAGCGTTGTACCTGCCCAGCCTCACATTTGGAGCCGATCTATTTACAAATTATTCCACCTTGGCCTCTACCTTCGATGATTTTTCAGTGAAGCGTATCCCTACCGAGGGGATCTTTATTAATAATGAAGCTGTCACCTATGAGAGAGAGCAAATGGTTCCGAATACCTCTTTTCGCACCCCCTATGGCACCCAGCTCGAGCAGAATTTAGGTGTTGGTTTAGGTGTCAGACTCAACATACCAATCTACAGTCGAGGACTGAAGAAGATAAGTATGCAGCGAGCTGAAAATAATTTATTGCTCGCACGCAATGCCAACCAGCAGAGCCTCAAGGGGCTTGAATTGCAGCTGCAACAAGTACTCGCAGATCTACGCACAGCACATCAACAGTATGAGGCGGGTGAACGACAAGTGGAGTTTTTACAAAATGCCTACGACAACATGGAACAACGCTTTGAGTTGGGTATGAGCAACAGCTATGATTTACTTGATGCCCAAAACCGACTCAGCCAGGGGAATAATCAACTTACCATCGCCAAATACGATCTTTTGTTCCGGAATAAAATCTTGGACTTTTATTTGGGAGAAGAATTGGATATGGAGTAGTGCGTTGATGATCTTGGGCAAATAAATTCGATCGGATCAAATTTCTCAGGGATGGATAAATAAATTCGCAGGTATAGAACCTGCGCTAGCGGTCTCTCCGACTACCGCCTGGGTCCGGATCCATTCCGGACAACTTGGATTAATGATCTTGGGCAAATAAATTCGATCGGATCAAATTTCGCAGGTATGGATAAATAATTTCGCAGGTATGGAACCTGCGCTACCGGTCTCTCCGACCACCACCCGGGTCCGGATCCATTCCGGACGGCTTGAATTAATGATCCACTACCTGGGTCCGGATCTATTCCGGACAACTTGGATTAATAATCCACCACCTGGGTCCGGATCTATTCCGGACAACTTGGATTAATGATCCACCACCCAGGTCCGGATCCATTCCGGACAACTTGGATTAATGATCCACCACCCGGGTCCGGATCTATTCCGGACAACTTGGATTAATAATCCACCACCCGGGTCCGGATCTATTCCGGACAACTTGGATTAATAATCCACCGCCTGGGGTCCGGATCCATTCCGGACAACTTGGATTAATGATCCACCGCCTGGGTCCGGATCC
>CAJQNM010000291.1 GCA_905479665.1 uncultured Saprospiraceae bacterium | reverse complement strand
CTCTATCAGCGATTTGGCATGAAGTACTTGCGCCAGATTGTCGAGGCCCTGCCCGACACTCCAGTGATCTTGTTTAGCAAGGGTGCGTGGTTCGCCATGTCTGATCTTGCACAGATTCCGAATTGTGCCATTGGGTTGGATTGGCAGACCGAGCCAGCGCACGCTCGCTCCGTTTTTGGATCAGACCGCGTATTGCAAGGTAATTTAGATCCTGCCATTCTCTACGGATCTGCGCAGAGCGTACACGAAGCCGCTGAGAAGATGGCCCATGCCTTTGGCCAGCATTACATTGCCAATCTGGGCCATGGTGTTTACCCGGATACTCCATTGGAGAACGTCAAAGTGTTTGTTCAGGCGATTAAAAATTATAAATATTCATAATATATAAGTAATTAGTATTAAAGTAATTATACTTATTACGTATATTAATAATACGTAATTAAAATCCATTATTATCGTTTTTTTTCTTTGGTACGTAAGACTTTTATTCAATCTTAGTGAGGTCTATGGCAAAGAGTGAGCCCTCGAGCGCACAAGAAGAGAAAGGCTGGTTCAGAAGGTTGAGAGACGGTATCCAAACGGCCACAAAAAACAAGAAGGAAGTTCCTGACGGTTTGTGGTCAAGATGCCCTCACTGCAAAGAGACGAGTACAGCCAAAGACGTGAAAGACAACTTTTACGTCTGTCCCAAATGTGAATATCATCATCGCATTGGGTCGCACGATTATTTTGATCTACTGTATGACGATCAAAAATTCACTCTTCATTTTGAAGAACTTGAGTCGGAAGATTTTCTTGAGTGGAATGATCTAAAGTCATACACAGATCGGCTGGAAACGGCCAAAGAGAAAGCCCACGTCGATGAGGCGATTGTTGTGGCCACAGGCAAGATCAATGGACGAAACCTCGTAACGGCAGCGATGGACTTTTCTTTTATCGGAGGGTCGATGGGATCTGTTGTAGGTGAGCGTATCGCACTGGCCATTGAGTATTGCATCAAGAAGAAGATGCCACTGCTTATTATATCAAAATCTGGGGGGGCTCGTATGATGGAGTCTGCATTCTCATTGATGCAATTGGCTAAAACCTCGGCTTTGCTGACACGTTTGTCCAAGGCTAAGATGCCCTATCTAAGTTTACTTACGGATCCGACAACTGGTGGTGTGACGGCTTCCTTTGCGATGTTGGGAGACATCAATTTTGCCGAACCCAAAGCGTTGATTGGGTTTGCTGGGCCAAGGGTGATTAAAGAAACCATCAAACAAGAGCTGCCCGAAAACTTCCAGACCTCAGAGTTTCTGATGGATCACGGATTTTTGGATTTCATCGTACCTCGCAATCAGCTCAAAACACGCATTGGTGACCTGCTTGCGGTGCTACTTAGGAAGTAATATTTTCACTCGTGTGTCGAGTGGGTTGAAAGACTCCAGCAGTAAATCAAAGAAGGCAGGACCCTCAGACAGATAAATACTCAGAAAATTATCGTGTCGCTCCTGGAGACCATCTCCAGGAAATAGTTCTCCTCGCAGTTCCTGTAGATCGTCTAAAGCACGTCGGTGTTTTTCTTTCTCCGTCTTGCGTATCTTCCCTCCGATGTGATCAATCTGTTTGAGCATCTTGGCAGCTTGTGCGCCCACCATGGGTCCCAATGTGGGATCGACAGTGCTTGCCTTCTCCTGCAGCTCCGCAAAACCTGTCTCCAATTTTGCCCGTTCAGCTCCAATATCAAAATCAGCTTTGGCGTGCTGCTCCACGTACTTTTTTTCTACTTGCTCGGGGCGATTGGACAGATCTTCCAAGCTGAGATCCAAACCCACTAGTTTTCGCTGTATCCGATGGCTCAACCAAAACGCAGAATCACGTCGTACCAGCATCGGAAAGTTAAGCCCAAAATGCGCAAACTGACTTTTGCGCTCCAACCAATACGCAAGCTCGCCGCCACCTCCCACATATGCCAGGTTGGGTAAAATCGTCTCTTGATAGATGGGCCGTAAAATGACATTCGGGCTGAATCGCTCCGGATGATTTTCTAATTCGGTGAGGATTTCCTGTTCTGAAAAAGACAGATCGGTATTGAGAACCAGATATCGATCATCTAGTTTTTCGATCCGCTCTCGCAGACCCTCATCCATGTAAAAGAGATTGATTTCTCTTGGAAAGGCCTGGTTGCCATAACCCGCCTTTTTCAAGTCCTTTTGGCTTGCTTCGACGAGGGCATGCGACGAGTTCTTAAGCAATTCTTCACGAAATACTGGAATCATGGCGTGCTTTAGCTGCCTATTGTCCATGTTAAATACCAAAATTCCGTAGTCTCCCAAGAGCTGCTGCACCCAGCTCGCCATTGCCATGCCATAGGATTCAAACCGGCTAAATGCCTGGTCAAGTGCCTCCATGGCTTCTATGGCCTGCCTGTTTTCTGCCTTGATCTTAAGCACTGCATCCACGGCAGATCTTACCGTCGCCGCAGTCATGCGACTCACCGATCCCTGCTGATTGTTTTTCCACTCGATGCGCTCTCCATGAATATTGACATGATTAATTTCTTCAAAATCATGGTCCTCGCCCCCAAGAATAAATATGGGCACAAAAGTGTTCTCGGGGTATTTTTCCGCAAGCATCTCAACGAGTTTGATTGCAGAAAAGGCCTTGTAAATAAAATAGAGGGGTCCGGTAAAGAGGGAAGGCTGATGGGCAGTGGTTACTGTAAAAGTCCCTTTTGAGCCGAGGCTTTCAATCAGGACTAGTTGTTTCTTGTCATTGACACCCAGAGCATCGTATTGACTTTTTAAGACGTCCACAAGCAAGCCTCGATCCGTCTCATCTTTAGCCTTATCGTGCATAGCCTCGCCAAATTGGGAGAGCTCAGGTTCGTAGTGGTAGAAGTCCCTCAGACCTGCCCGCTCAGTCGCGTAAGCCAGGTCCATTTGTGAAAACTGACGGAACAGATGAAACGCTCGATGTTTTACCGGCATAGCCTGCAATAATATGATTTAATCCCAGGATATACTCCACATTCCAGGCGCACTCGCCTTGGCTTGCTCAGCACTAATCACCACTGTTCCGTTTGCGAGAACGGCAATCGCCTCGGTCTGTCGATTGAGCTTAATGTTGTAGCGTACTTTCGTTCCAGAAAAGTAGTCCCCTTTTTGGAAGTTGGACAAGATCCAGATAAAGGGTGTGTTCTTCCCGTCGTATCCGTATCCCAACAAATAGATCTCGCCGGTAGACGGATTTTTAGTAGCCGCAGTAATCAATCCTTGGCTATTGAATTCACTGATGAATCGAGCATCGTGAGTCCCTGGTTGGTTGGGGATTTCATACAGCTTACATCTCTTGTTTTTCCAGTTTTTGGTAAACAAGAAGAGGCCCCCATCGTCTGCAATGAGTGCTTCTGCATCGAAATTATGATTGTAGTTTCCCGGAAAAGAGGTTTGTTCTGGATAAGAAAAGTTGATCGTATCGATCTTGGTTAAGGGAGCTCCTTCTAATACAGCAAGGGAAATGCGATAGATCGATAAGTGCTGTCTCGCACCCAAGTTATTGCCAATGTCCGCGACATAAAAGAACGAGCTGTCGGCGGCGAGATCTTCCCAATCGGTATTGGCTGTTTTGAGGTCCACTTGATCAAGTAAATTACCCGTACTAGGATCTATGTGATAGATGATCCCGGGGTTCTTACTGTCATTAATGGTCCACAAGCCACTGCGTACTTGCAGTAGGCCAGAAGTCTCTTTCACATGAAAATCAAGCTCCCTCGCCTGCGAAGCCTCGGCATAGATAAAATCGTTTTGAGGAGTGGTCGCTTCATGTCCTGGTGATTTGCAAGCTGCCATTGAAATGGTCAGTGCAATGAGATAAAAACCTGGTGTCTGTGCTAGCATTTATGATAGGTACTTTTATGGGACGCTAAATTCTCTATTTTCCTTCAGAATCACTTCGTAAATTCAACCTCTACTACGCAACGAGAAAAAACTCGATCATTAAAATCAACTAGCACTTATGAAAAAGCTCCTCCTGATCCTGGGCCTCTTGGCCTTTGGACTACTTTTCCAGCCACTTTTTGCTCAAGAAACATTTCCTCGCAATGATGTTGCCGATGAGCGTATGGGGATGTATGCCTTTACCAATGCCCAAATTGTGGTGAGTTCTGGGGAGACCCTTACAGATGCCACCCTGCTCATTAAAGAGGGCAAAATCGTAGCCGTGGGAAAAGGCATTACCGTGCCTACGGGCTACTCTACGATAGATCTGACCGGAAAACATATCTATCCTTCTTTCATTGATCTGGACACGCACTATGGACTGCCAGAACCTGAAAAGAGTGCAAGACGGGGATTCTCCGCCGCCGAAAAGATCCCACCTGAGACACGGGGAGCGTATAACAGCAATGATGCCATCAAGGCTCACTATCACGCTGGCGAGATGTTTGACATCGATGGCAAGGCAGCGGCAAAATTGAGATCATCAGGATTTGGTGCTGTGCTCAGCCATCGCGACGACGGCATCGCTCGAGGCACCTCGACCCTGGTCACATTGGGAGAAACCACTCCCAATAAGGTGACGCTCAAAGCGAGTGCAGCAGCACACTATTCTTTCAGCAAGGGCACTTCTCAGCAAAATTATCCACGCTCCATGATGGGGTATGTTTCGCTGCTACGGCAGACATATCTCGATGCTGAGTGGTTTTCTGCGCTCAAAGAAAGGCCTTTTACAGACCAAGGTTTGGAAGCTTGGATTTCCAACCAGACACTGCCCCAAATATTTGCTGCAGGGAGCTGGATCAATGCCCTACGAGCAGATAAAGTGGGCGACGAGTTTGGGGTGCAGTACATTATTAGTGGTGGTACGGACATGTATCAGCGCATTGCGGAAGTAAAAAAGACCGGTGCCTCGTTTATCATTCCCCTAAATTTTCCGGAGGCTTTCGATGTGGAAGATCCGCTTGATGCCGAAAAAGTAACCCTCTCAGACATGCTGCATTGGGAATTGGCACTGACAAATGCTGCCACTTTGGAGAAAGGTGGGATTGACTTTGCATTCACCATGCATGGGTTAAAGACCAGCAAAGAATTCATGACAAATATCCGCAGCTCTATTAAACATGGGCTCAGTGAGAAGAAGGCACTCGATGCGCTGACGATTGAGCCGGCACGGATGCTCAATGCTGCAGAGCAATTGGGGACACTTGAGGCGGGAAAAGTGGCGAATTTCCTCGTCACCGATGGAAAAATATTTGAGGAAAAGACTGCCATCTACCAAAACTGGGTACAGGGAGAACCATTTTATCTGAAAGATTTAGAGACGAATGATTTTTCTGGCACATATACGCTGACCGTTGGTGGGCAGTCATACGAAATGGAAATCACTGGAAAACCAGGAAGCCATAAAGCAAAACTAATTGTCAACGACTCCACAAAACTTGATGCAAAGAGCGACTTTTCAAAAGACCTATTGTCTATAAATTTTGCTCCAGCTAAGGATGTGGAAGAGCGTATCCGCCTCAGTGGCTGGGTGGAAGGTGAGCGTTGGGTCGGTCGGGGCCAAATGGGTGATGGCTCTTGGACGGATTGGAGTGCGACGCGAACGGGAGTAGGTGAAGAGGGTACAGAAGGGAACAAAGGTAAAGAGGGTGAAGAAGGGGAAGAGGGGAAAGAGGAAATGGCCTTGGGGCAAATCCTTTACCCTTTTACGGCCTACGGGATGACTTCACTGCCGGAGG
>CAJQNM010000290.1 GCA_905479665.1 uncultured Saprospiraceae bacterium | reverse complement strand
TTAAATGCTTTATCTACATAGACCATTTCCCCACCGCTTTTCGGAAACCGTGGCGAAAGGAGTGCATAGGAGTAAGCTGTCAATCCCGCCAAAATTCCAGCGATGAGAAAGGAAAGCGGAGCCAGAGTTCCGGCATAACCTGCTACTTTACCCACGAGCACATATATGCCCGCACCCAGCATGGTTCCAACTCCATACAATAAGATTTGCACTGTACCGAGTTGTTTCGTCAGCCCTTCGTCTTTCTGCACCTTGCTCATGATATGAGGATTTATCTAAATTTAGGGAATTATAAATATGAACTGTCAGAATGTTCCTTATTCGCTATTAGATCAAGTGACTTTCGCTTTCGCTGAATCCGATACTATCCCGAACACAAAACTATTGGTGTATCCCCTTGAAATAAATACGTGAGTTACCGGAAATCCCTATCTAAAATCGCTAATTCCATATGATGACCGAAACGACCGACATGCAGAAATTTGAGCGGATACATGAGGAGCAATTGCCGGTTCCCAAACACAAACTCCATGATTGGACACATTTTGCCGGGCTGTATGCCGCAGAGCACGTGGCAGCGACTGAGTTTGTTATCGGGGCCACATTTGTGGCCTTGGGTGCAAAAACCATGGATATTATCTTGGGCTTGCTCATTGGAAATATATTGGCGGTTCTGAGTTGGACATTAATTACGACTCCCATAGCCGTTGACACTCGTCTAAGTCTCTATACCTATCTGAATAAGATTGCCGGCAACTCCATGTCAAAGCTCTATGACTGGGCAAATGTGATCATCTTTACGGTGATTTCTGCCGCGATGGTCACCGTGTCTGCCACGGCGGTTCGCTTCGCATTTAACATCCCCGCCCAACTGAATTGGTACCCGACTAATTTTTGGTTTGTGCTGATTGTCGTGTTCGTAGGCCTAGTCGTCGTGTTCGTAGCCATGTATGGATTTAATGCCGTGTCCGACTTCTCCGGTATTTGCGCACCCTGGTTGTTTGTCATGTTTACGAGTGGTGCACTTGTCTTGTTGCCAGCCTTGTCTCTCGACGTGTTGGGAAAAACACTCCCGAGTGGTTGGTCCGATTTTCTTACCATTGGCAATCAATCGATTTGGACTGGGGTGAACAGCAGCGGAGAAGCAGGAATAGGTCTGTTGGAGGTCATCGGTTTCGGTTGGGCAGCAAATACCATTACCCATTTTGGATTGATCGACATGGCTCTGCTTCGATTTGCCAAAAAGAAATCATACGGATTGGCGACCAGCACGGGCATGCTCTTCGGGCACTACATCGCTTGGATTGCTGCTGGAATAATGGGTGCAGGAGCAGCTGTGATATTGGGCAAAGCAATTGTAGAGCTTGATCCCGGCGATGTAGCCTACTATGCGTTGGGATGGTCCGGATTTGTCATCGTAATTGTCGCGGGCTGGACCACAGCGATCACCAATCTTTATCGAGCCGGCCTCGCCGCGCAGGGCATTTTTAGTCATAAGTCCCGTCGATCAACAACATTGGCGGTGGGTCTTGCCATGGTCGTCATTGGGTGTTTTCCTTTTGTATTTTCTCAAATTCTACCACTCTTGACTTATGCCGGCTTATTGGTGGTTCCTGTAGGAGCGATTGTATTTGCTGAGCATCAAATTTTTCCAAAAATCGGTTATACCAGATATTGGTCTCAGTATCAAAATTACTCCCGTCCTCTACCCGCGATAGCTTCATGGGGCCTGGGCTTGATATTTGGTTTCGGATTGGATATGCTGAATGTGATGTCCTTCTACTACTTGTTTATTCCTACCTGGTTCTTTACGATTCTTGTTTATACGGCACTCGCAGGAAAATATGGTGCAAAAGAACAGTATCCTGAGGCAGAAGTGAAGGAACGAACTCGCAATGAAAACATCGAGCTGTTTCAGCAAAAACAGGCAAGACAGGTACCTGAGCTATTAAAAGACAATTCCATTTTCTCGAAGGGACTGAAGACGCTTGCGTTGAGTGCTTTGGGAATTACGCTCATTTTAGCGGGCAATGTACTCTTTGGCAGTGCAGACGAAAGCATCTATGTAGCCAATCGCGAAACCTTTTATTTTTATGGATTCATTTGCACCATACTGTATTTTGCGACCGCATATTGGGCGATGAAAAGAGGAAAAACAAGGGGCTGATTAATCCTAAATTGCAATATAGGAGCATGAAATCTTTAAAGGACAGCAAGGCTTCAAGTGAATAAACAAGAAAAAAAGAACAATGAAAACATCAACTGGTACGAATCGTAGCTTAACACAGATTTTGATGGGCATCATAATGGCAACCATGCTGATAGTGACATGTACAGCCCAGACCGACATTCAGTTCCCAGTACATGTAGGGATGAAACCTGAAAGCATTACCAAGGGATTCAATGACAATTACTACGTCACGGTCATGAATGGCAAAGAAGATGGTGATGGCGAGCTTGTAGAAATTTCTAAAAGTGGGGTTAAATCATTTGCGCAAGGTTTTGACGAACCCAAAGGAATTGTATTTCTTGATGGTCATTTATACTTTTCGGATGTCACCCGCGTCTGGAAGGTGGATCGCGATAGGAATGCGACGGTCTTTATCGACAGGGAGAGTTTTCCTGAAGAGGTATTGTATCTCAATGACGTTGCGGTAGATGCAGTGGGCAAAGGCATCTATGTTGTCGATATGGGAGCAACAAAATATATGCGGGATGAAAATAACGACCTGTGGCCCCTGGACAGCAAAGAGGCCAAATTGGTGCCGCAATTGGGTCGTATTTACCATGTCACCTTAGAAGGTCACGTTGCTGTAGCACAAGATATATCTCCATTGATGCTGAACCCTAACGGTGTAGGTGTCGATAACAACGGCAACATCATGGTGGGTTCATTTTTCCTTGGGAATTTTTTGGTGACGCGAGATGGATCACTCACCCCTCTAGCAGGTGAGTTTCGTGGTGCCGATGCTGTTGAGCAGGATAGCAAGGGTAATTATTACGTCAGTAGCTGGGCCTTAGGAAAGGCGTGGAAAATCGATGGTACGACCGAAGAATCCACCGTGTTAATTGATGGTCTGCAATCTGCTGCAGATTTTTATTTGGAGGAAGACAAGGGACGACTATTGCTGCCAGATATGATGGGAGGTATGATCTACTCTGTTGATATTAACCATTAAAGCAACCGAACACCTCTGCTTTTAGAAATCCTACTCACTTAGAAACACTACCAAGTACAAATCGATGGATTCGAATTACCGCCTGAAAGTTGGAATTGACAGCTACTGTTTTCACCGTCCTTTCGGTGAGGTTTACCCCCATCAGTACAAGAAGGAGCAAATGCTCACGATGCAAGATTTTCTGGCCTACGCCGACAGAGGCAATATCCAATCATGAGTGATACCTAAAAACAATGAATCCCCACCTACTTTTTGACCAATGGTTTGCGGAAGAAAAAGCACTCAACAATTTGAAGCTGCCCGCAGCATGTTGTTTATCCACTATCGGACTGGATGGGTACCCAAACGCTCGGTTTGTTTCCCTCAAAGAAGTTACGGATGGGTCATTCATAATCACGGGACCATGGGGTTCGCGAAAAGGAAGAGAAATCGAAAATTCTACCACAGCTGCCCTATCGTTTTGGTGGACAGCCACAGAGAGACAAGTCCGGATACAGGGCGACGTATCAAAAATCTCTGAGTCTCAAGCAGAACTATACTTCTCCCAAAGAAATAGAGATTCCCAAATAGTATCCACTGTCTTTGAACAAGGAAAAGAAGTGGAGAGCATAGCGCATTTACAAGAATACTTCGAGGAGCAGAAAAGAACGCTAGGCAGTGAAGAAATCAAGCACCCTGAACATTGGGGCGGCATTAACATCAAACCTATCCGAATAGAATTTATGGAATTTAAAAAGAGTAGACTTCATGAAAGAAAGCTTTACACACAAGCCGGTGAGAAATGGGAAATGACCATCCTACAACCGTAAGGACTTTCTCTGGATCGAAAAATTGTCCACGTAACCGACATTCTCCTTTCATGCAGCCAGGCATTGTAGATCTGGAAATAATTTTATTACCTCAGAAATATTAGGATACTACAGTAGCCGCATACGTGGGTGCTCTAAATAAACTAAAAAAAGGCTAAGTCTACCGTAGTAAACTTAGCCTTCAGCTCTTAATATCTTAATATCTAATTGTCGCTATTTGACGACCGTAAGACCATATTTTGGCGTCGGATTCAAAGGGCAAAAGTATTCATACTCCCCCGCTTCTAGCTCGACAATACCTGTTGTAGAGCTTGTTCCCTTAGCAACGGGTGCTTTGACATATGCAGCCTTAATATGATGCTCCGCATCGTACTTGCCTTTCGGTACCAATACAAATCCCACTTCATGGTCAACTCCACTATTTGCGATCTCAAATTGATAAGTCCCTTCAGATACGGTCATACCCTGGACCTTAAAACTGCCGTCTACTTGACCAAGGGTAAGCGTTTCCACACCATCATGTACGGTAAGGCTATACTTCGCAGTTGGATTTAATGGACAGAAATACTCATACTCGCCGGCTTCAAGATTCACAACACTGGTCAGCGAACTTTTTCCTGTCGCCACCGGTGCTTTCACATATGCGTCTTTGATATGATTTTCTGGCTCATACTTCCCTTTGGGCACCACCACGAATCCTACCTCATGGTCAACGTTTTCATTGGAAATGTTAAAGACATATTGGCCTGCTTTCAAGGACAAATTTTCTGTCGTGAATTCACCTTTGGTCTGCGCTAGGTTTACTTGCTCTACCTGAGCATTGATCGATGAAATCCCTAGTGCCAATGCGACCATCAAGATTATGCTACTACTTCTCATTGCTAATTATTTTTCTATGTTCTAAATTGAATAGGTTTAACAATGCAAAGATGCAGCGGTCTCACTTCACTTGAGATGTCTATCCTTCCCGCATACATGTACATTTGTCCCTCAAATCTCATATATCTTGGATACTCCTCAAGGATATTGACCAGATTCCCCGATATCACGTGTCTCGATACCCACCATAAGCATCTTACCGAAGAACATCTCGCCCCTCTAGGAGGCTGTTGAATTACTGGCTCGATTTGGCTCGCTAGCTTATTTTGGTTGCAGACGAGCCAAAAAACGCAGAAATAGCTGAGCTATATCGAGTATTTTTGGTGAAGTATGCGGGCAAGAGAAGCCGCGAACGAATCAGAGTTAGTATTTCAACAGCCTCCTAGCAGGCTATTGTGACATTTTATGATTGAGCCATCCTGCTCTTCCTGAAGGCGGTAGGGCTCAATCCCAGATGTTTCTTAAAGAATTTGGAGAAATGTCCCGGATCCTTATAGCCCAATTCTGTGGCGATACCCTCCGTAGATCTGTCTGAGTACAGCAATAGGCGCTTTGCCTCCAGGATGATCCGGTCATTAATCACCATGATTGGTGATCTTTCACCATACTTTGGGAACAAATTTGACAACGTCTTGGGTGACTTAAACAATAGTTTAGCGTAATCTTTTACATGGTGAAATTCTCTGAAATGTTTCTCTACCAATAGATTATACTCCCTGATCGTATTCATCTGAGCGTTACTTACTTCGGGTTGGGGCAACCCATTCCTTGCCATTCTTGTTGAGAGAATAAGTAGTCTTTTAAGCAAAGATCTAAGCATCTCACCCTGCAAATGATCCTTGATCAGCAAGTCTTCCTTAAATAGGTGCATTAGGTCACTAAAATGACTTAATTCCCGATCATTCAGCTCAATCGATTGCGGTTGGGAAGACCCAAAAAATAAAAACCCGTTGCAAGAGACCTGATCATCATTGGTTTGGATACAGAAAAATTCCTTATTGAAGACAAAAGCCAACAGATCTTCTGAATCAATGGGGATTTCCATCACATTCAAAGGAGTACAAAATATTACCTCGTTTTCCTTCAAGTCCAATCTGTAATCGTCGATCGTAATTGCCTTCGTAGCCTTTCTGCTCCACAATATCTTGTACAGATCTTTCTTAATCAAGAGCTCCTGAGATGGTGCGCAGGAAAAATCTGTCAGAATAAATAGGTCATCGTCCTTAAGGCTTGAGTAGGTCAATTTCATAGGAAAAAACGCGAAGTATAATGAACCATCTTCACTATAACTGGATCAAAGTCATAAAGTTCTAAATTTTCTAATGCCTCAATCTCACACCGATTGCACACATATGTATTGCATACCTTTGTGTGATGAGTGCAAATCTAAAGGATCAAGCAGCAATACTGAAGAAGCTAGGAATAGAATCGCTCAACTCCATGCAGATACGAGCTCAAGAAGCCATTGCACAAAACACTGAAGTGGTCCTGCTCTCCGATACTGGAACAGGTAAGACACTGGCTTTCCTGCTCCCTCTACTTGCAAAATTAGACCCTGCACTTGCTGCGATTCAATTATTAATTCTGGTGCCTTCTCGAGAACTGGCTATCCAAATAGAGCAGGTGATAAGAGAAATGGGTAGTGGCTACAAGACCAATGCGATCTACGGAGGAAGAGCGGGGTATCAAGATAGAATTGAATTAAAGCACGCCCCCACCATTCTAGTCGGAACCCCCGGCCGCGTGGCCGATCACATCAGAACCAGTACCATCGATACCACCCATATAGAAACGATAGTATTGGATGAATTTGATAAAATCCTCGAGGTCGGATTTGCGAGTGAAATGAGAGAAATCGTATCTGAGCTGTCAGCGCTGAAGAATAAAATTCTCACGTCTGCCACCCAAAATGTTGCCTTCCCTCCCTTTCTCGATCTGCGAAGACCCACTCAAATCAATTTTCTCACAGAGGGTGACAAAAAACTCCAGATAAAAACCGTAGTCGCCAAAAACAAGGACAAGCTCAAAACACTCGCCAATCTATTGCGGTCTACCGAAACTCAAAATGGCATCGTCTTCTGCAATTTCAAGGACAGCATTCGGCTGGTCAGTGATTTTCTTGCTGGTGATCAGATCGCTCACGCTTGTTTTTACGGCGGCTTGGAGCAAGTAGACAGAGAGCGTGCGCTGATCAAATTCAGAAATGGTACGCACCGTATTCTGGTCGCGACAGACTTGGCGGCGAGAGGCATTGATGTACCAGAACTGGATTTCATTATTCATTACGAACTCCCTCCTCGCGTGGAAGAGTTTACGCACCGGAATGGCCGAACCGCAAGAATGCATGCCCACGGCACAGCGTATGTCCTAAAATGGCAGCAGCAAAACTTACCTCCATTTATTATTTCGGATGGAGACTTTATTATTCCACCGGTCAAAGATAGTTATGCATCAAAGTGGGTGACCCTTTACATTTCTGGTGGCAGACGGGATAAAATATCCAAAGGAGATATAGCAGGTTTGTTTTTTAAAGAAGGACAACTCCATAAAGATGAATTGGGCATCATCGAGCTAAAACCGGAATGTGCCTTTGTCGCGGTCTCAAAGAAGAAATCATCACAGCTCATTCAAAAGCTCAATAATCGCCGCTTGAAAAAGAAGAAGGTTCGGATTAGTTTGCTGAAGTAGGGTTAAGCGCGGTGAAAAAGACCAATGATGCGAACACCACTGGCCTTTCAATTTAATCAATAAAAAATTACAACTTTAGGCAAACACCAACTTTTAGCCAGCCATAACTGTTTCCAAGTTCAGCATATGCTCCCAGATTCTCTGAGAAATAATATCGGCCTCCTACATGAAATCCGGGATAAACTCCACTACCAATCACTCCGAATATACTCTCTCCCACACTGAATTTGCGATAGAGAATGCTGATGCCTCCATAGACATCCAGTTCTTCACTATCCAGATTTAAGAGTTCATTAAAATGATAGTATCCCTTGGGCCCAATATAAAATATGGTAAGTCCGGATGAAGAAACAAATCCGACATCAGCACCCACTCCAATATTGTCGGTGATGCCAAATTCGACTCCCCCTCCTATAGGCAATCCAAGTCCGACAAAAGAATAAGTTGAACCAAGACCGATACCGACATGCGCGACGATGTCGCCCTTTTGAAATATTTGTGCATTCAATTCCTGACAGAAAAAAGTAGCAAGACCCAGTACAAGTAAAACAATGTTGATGTAATTTTTCATGATTAATATGTTTTTATGATTAAATAAGATTAGTAAACTGTAATGCTCATTGAAGCTTATTGACATTTATAGGCATCCAAGTCAGCTTGTGCTTCCGCAATGCCAACTTGAAACTCAGCCAGTTGGCCGGCTTGTGCCGCGCAATCTTCATAGTCCTTTAAGGCATTTATATATCCGTTGAGCGCATTTACGTAGCTTTTACAGTTTTCTTCGCTGGGATCATTCGAGTAGGCAAGTGTGGCTTCTGAAATATCTACTGCCTCTTCGGCAATAATCCCGGCGATGCTAAATCCAACCGCACAATCTACCCCGCCATCGTCCTTTGTGCAAGAGAGCAAACCCATTACTAGAATGATCAAGGAAAAGGCTATTCTTTTTGTAGTTAAATAGTAAGTTCTCATATCAACTTGTTACAGGTAGGTGATCAATTAGTGGTTGACCTAAAGTTAGGTGAGCGCCCTCCCACATGCATCCCTGGATTCAGTGAAAATGAAAAATGGTTGGTTTCAGGGAGGAGTGGAATTGTCTAGGAGGCTGTTGAATTACTGGCTCGATTTGGCTCGCTAGCTTATTTTGGTTGCAGACGAGCCAAAAAACGCAGAAATAGCCGAGCTATATCGAGTATTTTTGGTGAAGTATGCGGGCAAAAGAAGCCGCGAACGAATC
>CAJQNM010000289.1 GCA_905479665.1 uncultured Saprospiraceae bacterium | reverse complement strand
ATATCTTATGCTTTTTCTACATCGCTGCTGCAAGCAGGAAGAAGATTCATAAATGCTCAACGGGACGTTGCGATTTTTGCGCCTTCATTTACAGAATCGAAAACACACGATGGTTTTATTATGTCGGCGTTAGAATTTAATATTACTGAAGCCAACACAATTGAGAATGAACTGGATAATTGTCGGTTCTTTTCCGGACCAGCCGCAACCTTGTCGGAATTCATAGCTTCAGCGGGAGGGTCCTCAATCATTCATTTGGCTACACATGCCTGGACATCAAATACAAGTGAGGGTGAGGGTCAAATTGCTTTTGCCCCCTCAGAGGAGGGTCAATTTCTGCGCCAGAATCAGCTCTATACCATGCAAATTCCGGCAGAAATGGTAGTGCTCAGCGCCTGCCAAACGGGTTTGGGAGTGTATCACCAAGGCGAAGGAGTGATGTCTTTCAGTCGTGCCTTTGGCGCTGCCGGAGCCAAGTCGGTTCTTGCGACGCTCTGGGCCGCCAATGATAGGTCGACGGCTGAGATCATCACCACATTTTATCGATACTTAAAAAAAGGATATGCCAAAGATGAGGCACTTGCACAAGCCAAACGTGAGTATTTAGACCAGGCAGATCCGCGCTTTCGGCATCCATATTATTGGGCCGGACTGGTCGCCATGGGTGATATGGAGCCGCTGTATCCCAGGAGTCATTTGTGGTGGTACGGACTAGGTTTATTGGGAATTTGTATCCTGGGGTTCCTCGCGAAGCATTCCTCATTTTCCTCTTTCTTCCACACACCCTTCCACCATCTCA
Organism: uncultured Saprospiraceae bacterium; assembly: GCA_905479665.1. Taxonomy (GTDB): domain Bacteria; phylum Bacteroidota; class Bacteroidia; order Chitinophagales; family Saprospiraceae; genus CAJQNM01. The sequence continues at coordinate 2,335 of CAJQNM010000289.1, read as the reverse complement.
ATGAGCTGCTTCCGAATTTGCGACCGGATATCAAAATCTTTTTCTTCCAGCAGTTCCTTGAGCTGCCAACAAACGATTTTCGCCGAGCCGTCCGGACGAAAGCCTGCCATCTCTCCCCGATTCAAGGCCTGGGCAAGATTGGCATAGCTATAGACCATCGCTACATTCTGCCAGGGATAAAAGTGGCAATAGTGTCGGGCCAGATCAAAAATACGGGTAGCAGCTTCCAGCTCCTCGACGGCAAGTTCGACCGAATCTGACTCAAGGTATTCGTCTCCCAGCTCTTTGTGCTGAATGGCCACATCAACCAGCGCATGGCCGATTTGCTTTTTATTGGTCTGTGTGGGATTTATATCGTAGGCCTCACGCATAATCATGATTTGCTGATCATAGAAATTTAGGCCGCCAAACTGCTCTATGCGTGATGCAAAATTGTAGGAGCAAGATTCCTGTTGTAGAGGAAACTGAGCAGGTAAAAATTCCGAGTATTTAACAGGGCAAGAAAGTAATTGCCACATAGACATCAGAGGAAAATGACTGTGTATGAACAACTCTGGTGATGATAAGAAGTAGTCGATACCATCGGTGATGGAGAAGTAGGTGTCACCGCTCAAAAGCCCAGAACCCCAGGTCGCATCGAGTAGGTACCATAGACCATCAATTTGCACGGCATTCCAAGCGTGATTTGCTTTTTCGTATGCACTCTGTGGTGCGAATGAATCTCTCGCATATCCGCTAACAGTGTGGCAATTTATTCCACTTGCTTCACACATAGATCGAATCAGTTCTGAATATCCCCAGCAGACCGCTCGATTGCGCCTCAGCACATCGTCATTGTTTCGGTTTATTCTTCGTCTGCCATCTCGGTAGGCGGCGTGATCATAATCGATTGCCTTGATCACATGTCGGTAGATGGCACGTACTCTTTCTATTTCTTCGCTAAATGGGGCAACCAGCATGGCAGTTCGTGCTGCTGCGTCTAAGTGGTCTAAAGCGAGTGAATCGACATGTTGATCCACATGAGATACGTCTGGCAGCGAATGAGATTGAGCAAATGCGAGGACATGAAGAGCGAGGACGAATATCGATAGGAGTGATCGACGCATGGGATAAAGATAGAATACTGCTTACAACTGCATGGACACCGGATCTGCCATGATGTCTTTAGGTATCTAGGAGGCTGTTGAATTACTGCTCGATTTGGCTCGCTAGCTTATTTTGGCTGCAGACGAGCCAAAAACCGCAGAAATAGCCGAGCTATATCGAGTACTTTTGGTGAAGTATGCAGGCAAAAAGAAGCCGCGAACGAATCAGAGTTAGTATTTCAACAGCCTCCTAGGCTGCAGATCTGCTTAGTGACCGACGTGTTACGGAATCGGATTTTACGCTTACTTTAATCCTGTGTATTTTTGTCCGAAATCAATCATATTGTGCAGATTGCTCCTTCGATAACTGGAGGCATCATTGAAATATTCAGAAACTGTAGTTGAAAATGAAACTAAGACGAACATTCGGAGCTCCCATCGATAACTCCTCCACCCAAGACGAGGGTAAAATAAGTGATTACATCTATCTCAAGCTGGCGGCACTGGGTTATCAGGGGTATGCTCAGGGAGAAATGAGCGAATTTCTCACGCTGTCCGAACCTCTCCTTAACAACTACAAGGAAAAAGCCAGAATGCTTTCGAGCCATCTTTCTCCGATAGGCAGCAGAATACAGGCCTATCTCGATGATCTATTTAAGGACCTCGATGATCTGGAGGGCATTAGATTGCCGGAGCATCCTTTCCTCCTGGACCGGCATGGGCTAGCTAGAATACTATCGCTACCACGCGATGCAGACAGCTTTAAGACGGACATTGTCAAATCCTATCGGATACCTCAGGGCATCCTGCACAATCCCAAACATGATCGCCGAACCACCAAAGGCGTTTTTCACATTTGCGAAGGTGGCTTTCCCATCCCGCACGATAAGAAAGCAGTACCCGTCGAGACCTTCGCACGGTTGTTGAAGGAAGCACTCAATCCACCAGATGACCTCTTAACACTACCGTTTACGGCAAACCACCCTAAAAAAGCCAAGCTCTTCGTAGGGCTTTTGCTGCGACCGATTGTGGTGCCAGAAGTGCCAGGGATCATTAAGGAAAAGTCAATGGAAATTCGATTTTTTGCTCCGGGAAGCTTGGTCAGCAATCTTGATTTTGTCGAATCTATCTTTGGCAATGCAGGCGATCCTCACCTTCCGCATAACGACGCCGGAGTTGACATTGAGGGATGGACTGGACACACGGGATGTGTTATCCTGGCGCCTCATCTCATCAATTGCCGCAAAAAG
>CAJQNM010000288.1 GCA_905479665.1 uncultured Saprospiraceae bacterium | reverse complement strand
TTCTTGATGGGGTCTTAATGACTTTTTTTCCTTGAACGTGACCGCCTGTTTCGGTTGATAATGTGCCCAGTCTATTTGGCTGTTTTCAAGATCGTTGATATCAATCGTATTGACTGGTATCTGTTGATCTCTTAACGCATCTTCAGCGTTGCTGCTAAGCTCATTGGTGACAACAATTAGCCTGCTGCTGAAAGGTCTTTTCCCGGATGCCGTGAAAAAGCTATCAATGTCTTTCTTGTAGGTACGGCTATCGGCGTCATAAAACTTACACTGAATAGCATGTATTTCGTTTGTGCCATGTGTTTTTGCAATCAGGTCAATGCCCGCATCGTTTGCCGCTAATTCCTGTTCTCTTGCCCAGTCGGCATACGTCCAAACCTGACTGTACAGTTCTCGATAACTGGCCTCATTGCGCAGATAGGTAATGATTAGATCTTCAAAGTAAGTGCCTTTTTCACGTTCGGCTTGGGAGGCTTCACGGTAAGTATTGAGCAGGTTTTCTAATGCAGTCATAGGGTCTAGTTGGCCAATTATGGTGGTAGCATACTACGCTATTTTGTTGATTTCCTCATCACCTATCCAATGCTTCAGAGCCGAGGTGTTCGCCAATAGATTTGAGACGCGAAGCGACCTTGAGTGGAGGCGCTGATAAAGCTCAATCAAGCAACCACCCTACCTCGCTGACGTTGTGCAGGTGCGGTGTTGAACGGATAAGGATACCGCAAGTGCTGCCCGAATGGTCGCAGCTGCCATGCGTGCAGCGTAGCTGTACATTAAGCATGGGAGTGGGTTTTGCGACGACTCGGGTGGCCTGAAGATTTCCGTAGTCCGGGCAATATCGGACCGGAGCAACAATATTGAAAGTTAGCGGATTAACTTCCTATCGGCTAACCAGACCCATAAGTTATCCCTTTTGCTAGTACTCCTGGCTCTTCAATCAAATAGAGAGAACTAATTTTTCTTATCATCACATGTTCATAACATCATACTTTCATAAGAGTCTCTGCAGCTGTTCTCAACAGGTCTACTTTAGAGACCAATTTAATAGACGATTTTGGTTAAGATTTATGATCATCCTTAAATAACTATAATGTGCCACCGCTGGTGGCCTAAAGCATATGTTGTTTACAAAAATTATAGCTATCGCTATAATAAGGTCACTAATGCCTGCTACATAACATGCTGTAACGGATGGAAACATTCCTACAGATAGTCAGCGGGCTTTTTTTTGCCTGTCATTCGATCAAATGAAAGAATTATACAACAAGCCGTATACTGCCCCCCAAGACCTTATCCCATACTTAGAGGAAAAAGAGCTTAGTATCGAAGATAAGGGCAATGCAGAAAAAATTCTAAAAAACATTAACTATTATCGGTTTAAAGTATACCTTCGCCCTTTTTTGGATATTCAATCAGGGAAATTTAAAGAAGGATCATCCTTTGAAAAAGCTCACCAACTATATCGCTTTGATGACGAGCTCCGAGACATTTTATTTTCCATTATAGGGAGAATAGAGGTAAAAATACGAACGAGACTTGACCAAACGATAACAGAGCATGAAGGAGACGCGTTTTGGTATCTCGACTCTAAGAATTTTTCAGTAAATGCAAAAGATCACAGAGCAGCACTGAATACTAAGTTCAGTGAGTCAAAAGATGATTTTGCAAAGCACTATAAAGAACGATACAAAAGCCCCAGCAGTGTGAGTACATTTCACCAAAACATGCCACCGTTTTGGACAATGGCAGAACTCACTACATTTGGCGACATTGTTAATTTGTTTAAGTCCTTAAACAAAGACTCATTCGCCATTGATCAATATAAAAATAAGCTCGATATTTTAGCTCAAGAATTCGGAGCATCCTCACTCGATATTTTCAATAGTTGGCTTGATTCCCTCAAGGAAACAAGAAATAGATGTGCTCATCACTCAAGAGTCTGGAATAGAAACTGCGCTGAGGCAAAAGGTATCCAGGGGAAGAAATCAAGATTCAATCTCAATCTTCCTTCAGAATCCCAAGAGGCGAATTTAACATCAGGAAGAAGAAATAAATTCTACTCTGCCCTATTCGTTATTTACCAAGTAAGTAAAAACCTGGGTATTGATCGAAATATTAAAGATGAGTTTTTAGAGCTATTAGAAAAATACCCAGAATTAAAAAATCACATGCATTCAGCAGGATTCCCTAGCGATTGGCAAAATCTTAAGGCTTGGAATAAGTAGCACCTTTCATTCATTTAGTTGTCTCGCCGGATATTTTTATATCCGTTGATGGTTTGAGACGCGAAGCGACCTTGAGTGGAGGCGCAGGACTAAGCCAACCAAAACAACCGCCCTACCCCGCCGACGTTGTGTAGGTGCGGTGTTGAACGGATAAGGATACCGGAAGTGCTGCCCGAATGGTCGCAGCTGCCGTGCGTGCAGCGTAGCTGTACATCAAGCACGGGAGTGGGGTTTGCGACGACTCGGGTGGCCTGAAGATTTCCGCAGTCCGGGCAACATCGTAACGGGGCAACCACGCACTAGAGCCTATAAACTTTGCTGTCAAAACGTTGTGGTTTAGGAATAAAACTGTTTTGGTAACAACTGGGT
>CAJQNM010000287.1 GCA_905479665.1 uncultured Saprospiraceae bacterium | reverse complement strand
TTCACCTCACCTTCTTCGGGGGCAGATCAAAGGCTTTCGCCTCATGTTCAAAATGCCCGTTGTGACTGCCATCACAAAACGGTTTGTTATTGCTCAATCCACAACGACAGATGCCGACGACCTCCCGTCCCTGTAAATTATAGAGGTTTCCCTCTTTGTCTTCTATTTCAAATTCGCCAGCAATTTTAAGCGATCCATTGCTAAGTACGGTTATTTTAGTTTTTGACATCCTTCTGTTATTAAGATCTAGTTCCTACCAAATATGGTGACCTAAAGTAGCGATAAATTTTCTTAACCAAGGCACATACCACAGGTGAACCGAGGGCTATTGGTGGTGCAGATATCAATGCAGCCTACACCCTTGGGTGCTGAAGCGGCCTTGGTCATGATGAAGAATTGAGTGCTGCCGGTATCACCGCTGCTCTGGAGACTCTCGATGGCCGCTGAAGCTCAACAATGCCCCCTATTCACCAAAAACCATAATAATAAGTGAATACGATCACTAATTATATGTATTGAGCCCTAAACACCATGATAGAGCGAACTTTGTCCCGGATCGTAGAGCGAAAAGTAGGGAAAGGAAAGGCCATCATGGTGATTGGACCTCGGCAAGTCGGCAAAACCACTTTGATTCAAAATCAGTTGAAGGGGCAAGATGTTGCCTTTTTTGATGGTGATGATCCCACAGTCAGACAGATCCTCGACACTCCCAATACCGAACAAATTCAAAATCTCCTAGCCAACCACAAAGTAGTCTTCATCAATGAGGCAAAACGAATCAATGGCATTGGTCTCACATTAAAAATTATTACTGATCAATTTAAAGATGTCCAGTTGTGGATTAGTGGCTCTTCTTCATTTACGCTTTCACATGAATTGAACGAACCGCTTACCGGAAGAAAATGGCAATACGAGCTTTATCCCGTTAGTTGGGAAGAATACGAAAAAGATGTTGGCTACCTAAAGGCCGAGCAATCGTTAGAAAATCGACTGATTTTATGGGCTATATCCCGATGTACTAAATAATCCCGGTGCTGAAAAAGAGATCCTTAAGAATCTTGTTAATGATTATCTATATCGCGATATTCTTTCGTATGCTGAAATAAGGAAGCCTGATATTTTAGAGAAACTTGTGCAGGCACTCGCACTACAGATCGGTAGCGAGGTAAACACCAATGAATTGTCTCAACTCGTTGGTGCGGATAAGAATACAATCAATCGATACATCAACATTCTGGAAAAAGGCTATGTCATCTTTAAATTACCAAGCTTCAGTTCGAACCTCAGAAATGAAATAAAGAAAAACAAGAAAATATATTTTTATGACAACGGCATTCGAAATATGATCATTGGCAATTTTAATGCTATTGCTCTTCGACAGGACAAAGGTGCTTTGTGGGAAAACTTCCTGATTTCAGAGAGATTAAAACAGAATGCATATAAAATGACCCTGGCAAGAAGCTACTTTTGGAGGACAACTCAACAACAAGAAGTGGACTATGTGGAAGAAATGGCTCAACAAATATTTGGCTATGAATTCAAATGGAATCCAAAAAAGAAAATAAAACTACCCAAGACCTTTACGGATAAGTATCAGGATAAAGGCACACTAATTAATAAAGAAAATTTTAGAAAATTTGTGATGCTCAAAACAGATGGGCTATAGCGCCAGACCACCGCGGGCATTTATGGCGCCTAGGAGGCTGCTGAATTACTGGCTCGATTTGGCTCGCTCGCTTATTTTGGTTGCAGACGAGCCAAAAAACGCAGAAATAGCCGAGCTATATCGAGTATTTTTGGTGAAGTATGCGGGCAAAAGACGCCGCGAACGAATCAGAGTTAGTATTTCAACAGCCACCTAGCGCATCAGCCATGAACAGGGAATGAATAATGAATGGTAGCTGATTTTCTAGCATCATCTCCAATCGATGCCAACACACTCCCCCATTCTCAATTCTCCATTTCAATTTTCAATTAAAAGCAGGGTTACCAAATACACACAATGATCTGAGGCGATCGAATCGCAAATCACCTCTCGCTCCAAGACTTCCCACCTTTCAGCGGGATAGACCATGATGTAATCGATTTTACGTTCGGGCTTGACGGAAGAGTATGTGCCACCCGGATTATTCTTATCATAAGTGGCCGTCCACTTTTGCTCCAATATTTTAATGGGTAGGCTACCGGGAACATCATTGAGATCACCTGCTAAGATCGTAGGCTTTCCGCCTTCCGAAATGAGTTGGTTTATTTTCTCGACTTGCAGGATTCGGCCTTCTGGACCCTCGTGTGATAGGTGAGTCCCGATAAAGACAATGGTATCTGACGAAGGGAGAAGCACTTCTACCTGCAGCGCAGCTCGGGGCTCTTGACCCTCGACAAAGGGCAGGCCAATGTTTTTCGTTGCCTGAAAGGAGTATTTAGAAAGAACCCCTTCGCCATATTCGCCGCCATCGTGTGGCATTGCGCTGCCAAAAAGCGGAGCCATTTGCGTGCGCCAGCCCAGCTCGGTGACCAAATCATATTTCTTGGCGCGATTGGTTTTAAAGTCCACTTCTTGCAAGGCCACCAAATCCGCGTCAGTCCTGCGGATGAGATCCGCCAAAACATCAAGATCAAAATCGCCATTAGTGGTGCTGCCATGCAGGATATTGAAGGTGAGCACCTTTACGATGCGTGCGCTATCAAGCTCTTGGGCCTTGGGTGCTTCGAGGATGAAGAAGAGGAGTAACGGAATTAAGTGAAATCTCATGATATTAGGCTCTTGATAATTGTAAGATCTTTTCCGCAATGCTTCCTTGCACTACCAAGTAAAAGTATACATAATTAATACTCCATGAAAAAGAAAACAAATTGACCGCCCCACCGGACAAATTGTGGATCCACTATCAAAATCACGCACGATTATTGAGGAAAATGGTCTAGAAACTAGCGCAATTTATTCGGCAGGGCCAAGTGGATGGGTTTTTGATCCTGATTAATATTGGTCATATTTAGTCAACCAATCAACACATCAATATGCATTCTATTCTCAGAGCTACGTTAGTTGCCTTGTTTTTTTCTTGCTCGCTCAGTGTCTTTGGACAAACTCCACCTACACTCAATCCCGCACCGGATCGAGCGGAGGGAGAGGGAGAAGGGCCCTATGAGCGCTTGATTATTCGAGGGGTCACCGTCATTGATGGTACGGGAGCACCACCTCGCGGACCGATGGATATTGTGGTGGAGGGAAATCGCATTGTACAAATAGCCAGTGTTGGAGCACCCGAAGTACCCATCAATGAAAACGCAAGACCCAAAGGAGCCACGAGGGAGCTTGATGCACATGGGCACTACGCCTTGCCAGGGTTTATTAATCTTCATGCGCATGTGGGTGGGGCAAGAAAGTCACCCAATGCCACCTACCCTTACAAATTGTGGATGGGTCATGGCGTCACCACCATTCGCGGTGTACCCATTGCCAATGTAGATTGGACTCAAAAGGAAAAGGCCAGGAGCGCAAACAACGAGATCGTCGCTCCACGGATGATTGC
>CAJQNM010000286.1 GCA_905479665.1 uncultured Saprospiraceae bacterium | reverse complement strand
TATTCATTGATGTACTCGTCTAGCTCAAAGTCTTCTTGATCGGATGCGCGCTCCTCATCTTCTGAGTCTGCACTCTCTTGACTCGGGTACTCCTCCTCTACCTCCATTCCTTCATCAAGGGCAGGATTCCCCTCCATTTCCTCCTTGATACGTTGTTCAAGATTGGCAGTGGGTACCTGCAACAATTTCATCAGTTGAATCTGTTGTGGAGACAACTTCTGAAGCATCTTATGGCTTAAATTCTGTCGCAGCATTCTATCGTTTTCTTACCTTTTATGAACAAGTCGAAATTTGTGTAAGTTTTCCTTACTAGGCAAGTTTAGCAATCTCAATTCATATTAAAGAATTTATTAATATGAATTTAATAAGACTTCCGCGAAGCTCGTGCGAATTCTGCTTGATGATCTCGCTTTTTTGATGTTTCTTTGCTCTCATAAACAGACCTTGGGAAGGGATATGGACAAAATAGAAAACGAAGGTAAGAAAGGCTATTGCATGCTCTACTTCTTTACTTTTATCATCCTTTTTATCGTGCTTTGGGCCTTTATTTACTACTCTAACTTTAAGCTAGAATTTTAGAATCGGCCACAAAAAAGAAGAGGTCGTTGACTTTTCAACAACCTCTAACCCTAAACGAGAACCAAATAAATTTTAAACCCTTTATCCCTAGAGGCAACTTCTCGCCTCTGTTTTTGTCTTTCTTACTTGATAGACAACCGGAGCATCTTAAAAAGCGTTAAGTGAGATTTAAAGTAATGTTAAGTCGCATATTTTTAGCAAATGCGGTGGTAGTCTCCTATTTTTAACTTGGGTAACCTACAGATCTTATTGCCAATGAATACGAAGAACGCGGACGGTAAGGTGTTTAAAAACCGTATCCTGGAGAAGTTGACGCATACGCATATTGCCATTCCGTTGACTATATTTTACGGTACAGGAGCTGTACTGTTAATCTATACCATGTATGCAGGTCTGCTTAGTCCTGCAGCAAGCATCGGCTTATTTTTGTTGGGCCTTCTTAGTTTCACCTTATTGGAGTATTTCGTGCATCGATATGCTTTTCATCTCGACACTCATTCTGAAGTGACCGAAAAACTTCAGTATGCAGCGCATGGTGTGCACCATGATTTCCCTAAGGATAAGTCTAGATTGGCGATGCCTCCATTCGTATCGATGGCCTTGGCAACCGGTTTCTTCTTTCTCTACCGTTTACTTATGGGTGATGTTGGTGTGCCATTTACAGGCGGATTTTTAGCCGGATATGCCGCTTACCTTTCTGTGCACTACATCGTACATGCGTATCGAGCACCCAATGGTCTCTTTAAGATCTTGTGGACTCACCATGCTATCCACCATCATGTGGAAAATGATCGGGCGTTTGGAGTGTCATCACCACTTTGGGATGTCGTATTTAGGACCATGCCGAGAGCAAAGAGTAAGCGGACTAGTGCTCGAGTGGGATAGAGTAGTCAAGTCACTACCAGTGCTAATAGTCGTCTACGTAGATAATTTTATGTAAAAATCGAAAGCCCACAGAGACTTCTAAGGCAATATTTCGTACACTCTGCTCACGAAAAATCTGCTCACTGCCGGTGATTGGATTGATCCATTGGAAAGGCGGCACAAAAATCTGTCGAGATATATCAGGACTCACCCGAAAGTCTAAGATACCGGAGACGAACTCGCCAAAAGGAAATTCGAACCCACCACCGAGAGTGATTCCATAAACAAACTTATTGACTCCAGCACTCAATCCCTGGTAGAAGTCTAACTCGTGCTTGAGATTGTATTCGGTTCGCAATGCCATAGAATAGTAGGCATTCAGCGCGCCAGTAAGAAATCGTTGCTTGCCACCCAGTGACAACGAAACGTTGTGAAATTTCATTTGTAGGTTGTAGGAATCATAGGGATTGCCAGTAAAAAAATTGATTCCTGAGCGAATGCGTTCAGACCTTCCTTTAATATGATAGCCAGCCTCTGCAAACAAAGAGCTGGTGCTTTCTTCTGACACGGTCTCGATAAAGACTGCTCCGTGATATTGAAGAAGAGCACTATTACCCACTCCTCCTTCCAATCGTTGTGTACCCAACGTTGGCCCTACTTTCAGACCGAAAGCATAGCCCTGCCCATGCAATCCCTCTGCACAGACCATGCACAAAAGCAAAACGTACAGGAAGTACTGAAGTTTCATCATAGATCCAAGTGAAGGATTTGACCAGGTACGATCAGGCTGGTTTGCAGGTCGTTGCGGCTCTTGAGCTCGTCGATGGTAAGAGCATATTTTCGCGCTATGCTGTAAAGTGTTTCACCCTTTAGCACAGTATGGCTGTCATCGTCGATCGCCGGGATGACCTCCTCGATCGCCAAGTTGTCCATACGTAAAGCCGGTCGATCTCTGTATTTGATCCGACCTCTTAGATAGATGTGCGAGCCCGGAATAGGCTCCTCACTTGCTTTGAGCCGGTTTCTCTTTAAGAGCTTGTCAAGTCGCAGGCCGTAGATCTGGGCTATCTCATACATCGACTCCCCCTCCAGGACCGTATGTGCGCGAGCGGCGCCCTTGTATTTCTTCTTTTTGGGTTCTAGATAAACCCGCTCCGCTGTTTCTAAGGTTTGATTGTGTGAGGCAATGCCCTCATTGTGGCGGATCATGTCAGAAACATCAATCCGATAGCGATCTGCCAGCTTTTCAGGGGTATCATCTTTCTGAGCATATACTAGGCTGAGGCCATTGTTTTTCACCTTTCCCTTGATCACCTTGATGTGATCGGTGCCCCTGATTTTCCACGACGCTGTGATTCGCTTAGGTGCGAGGGGCTCATGGTTGATCACAGGTTTAGGTTCGGCATTGGGCTGATTCATCACCACCATATTCTTAGAGGGCTCGTAGTAGTCAAAGGAATAGAGCTCGTAACGCTCGATAATGTCAATAAGGAGCACCCCATATTTCGGATTTGTGGCATAGCCGCTCTCTTTAAGACCCCATGCCCAAGACTTATAGTCGTGCTTATCAATGGCAAAGAGCCATCCGTAGCGATACGATTTGTTGGGGTTCATCAAGAAATCTGAATGGGCTACAAAGGACATATCGGGGCTGCCGAAAACCCGAAAGCAGGATTTGATGAGGCGGCCACGTTTATCGCGATCATCATCCGTTTTGTAAAAGGTCCCCCCCTCCCAAATCGGTCCGCATTTGATGCCGAAATGATTGCGCGAATTGTGCGCCAACTCTGAGCGACCAGCGTCAGACTCCAAAATGCCTTGCGCTAGTTTGATACTCGCAGGGATGCCGGTACGGTGCATTTCTGCTATGGCAATTTCTTTATACCGATCAATGTATTCTGTAACATGTGGTTTTTGAGCGATGCCAGAGATGGTCACAAGCCCAAAAATTAGCAAAGCCAAGTATTTTCTCATTGCCTCAAATCGAATGTGCCGTAAATGTATTAAATAATTAAATAATATGTTTTGCATTTGCTGCCCAGAATCAAACGAAAAGGAGCAGCCCAAGCGTTGAAGACCACAATCGTGATGCGTACCACTATAATAACTTTTTTTTGGCTGAGCGTCATCTGTTGCGGAGTAGATAACGAGCAAAAAATCCCAACAGATACGATAGATGATCCCATCGTGGAGCTGACCAATTTGTTGGAAAACCAACCCAATGACCTGATCTACCTGAAACAAAGAGGGAGCCTCTACCTGGAGCGTGGTCTGTATGTCAAAGCCATCCTGGATCTAAAGAGAGCCTACGAACAGGAGCCAGAAGTAGTGACCGGCCATATGCTTTCTGATGCCTATCTCGATGCTCAAGAGTCGCGCAGCGCCCTCGAATTACTGCAAGATGTGGTGGAAAAACACCCCATGAGTCTACAGAGTAAATTAAAGCTATCCGAATTTCAATTTATCTGTAAGCAGTATGCCAAGGCCCATGAAACGCTCCAGAGCGTAAGACGTCAAGATCCTGAAAATGCCGAGTCCTTCTTTATGGATGGCCTCATTTATGAAGAGAAAGGTGCCGAGGGTCAAGCCCTCAGCTCATACCAGCAAGCCACAAAATCAAACCCCGAACTGCTGGATGCATGGATACACGCTGGTCAAATACTGGATCGCCGAGGTGATCCCGACGCCGAGCGCTATTTCGCAGCTGCTCTCACGATCCAACCTGATCATATTCCCACTCTGCATGCCCAAGCAATCTCGCAAGCCGCTCATGATCAAACCCTCAATGCAAAAAAGATCTACAAAAAGATCATTCTTCTAGCTCCTGACTACACCGATGCCTACTTTAATCTAGGCCTGCTATATCTCGATCAGGACAGTCTCGCTCCAGCACATGCTCACTTTGACCTGGCGGTAAAGACCCGTCCACAATTTGCCAATGGTTACTTTTACAGAGGATTGGCATCAGAATTTATGGCAAACCTGGAGTCAGCACGCCTAGACTATGAAGTAACTAGACGTCTCGATCCCACTCACGAACGAGCAGCGGCGGCACTGGCACGTGTCACTCCACCGCCATCAAAATGAATTTATTTTTTAATCACTTAAGTATATACCTATGGCAATTGTAAAAGTTATTGAACTGCTATCTGAGTCGAAAGAAAGCTGGGAAGATGCAACAGCAAAAGCGGTCGTAAAGGCAAGCGAGAGCATTAAGAATATCCGTTCAGCGAACGTGAGTAATCTGAGTGCGACGGTAAAAGATGGCAAAGTCGACAAGTATAGAGTCAATGTTAAGATGGCGTTTGCTGTCGAAGACTAGTCAGACGACACATAAGATGGGCAGGTCAGTATCACAGACTTGCCCTTCTTTTTTTCAAGAAGGGCTGAGACAACAAAGCAGTATGAAGTCGGATCATTGATATGTAACTGTGTAAAAAATAAAAAAGCGGATTGGACCAGGATGACGCAATACATGGCTGTCTGGCCAAAGATCATGCCAGCCAGAAATGGCTGTTTGACCACTATAGTGGGAGAATGATGACGGTGTGTCTTCGGTATGCTCGCAATCGGGCTGATGCGGAAGATATTCTGCAAGATGGATTTGTCTTGCTCTTCAGGAACTTGGCAAAATTTGAATACAAAGGATCTTTTGAAGGATGGATGCGGAAAATTTTTGTGAACACGGCACTTAAAAAATATCAGCGCAAGCGGTTTGACAAAGAGCGGTCAGGTATCGAGTATGTCAAAGAACCTGAGCTTGATGCCTCTGCTATATCGGCACTTTCGGAAAAGGAGATCTTAAAATTGGTCAGTGAGTTGCCAGTGGGATATCGCATCGTATTTAACATGTATGCCATTGAAGGATACTCGCATAAGGAAATTGCCGATAGTCTTGGCATCAATGAAGCCACTTCACGGACCCAATTGCTGAAAGCACGTAAACAACTGCAACGTAAACTTGCCGAGCTACACTCGACCATGATATGAACTTGGAGCCTTTTGATCGGAAACTGCGCGATAGACTAAACGCTATCGAATCAGATGTGCCAGCATCGATCTGGGGGGCTATTGCGGAAGAGAAATTCGATCAAGATTTTCGCGATCGTATAGGTGAAACCAAATCTGAAGTACCTGAAACGATGTGGGATGCGATTGCTGCGCAGCAATTTGATCAGCAGTTTGCTCACAAACTACAGCATCTTGAGTCTGCGGTACCGGATACAGCATGGCCAGCCATAGAGCGCCTGCTGCAGAAAAAGAAGGATCGGACTCCGATTATCATACTCCTCCTCTTGCTCCTTATAGGTGGAGCAGTGAGCTATGGATGGCTCGGACTTTCAAATCAACAGCAAGATTCTCTTGACGTATCCACCGTCGACCAGGAGTCTCTATCAAAAATGGACTTCACCACCGCAGACCTAGGGGGTAATACTCAAACAGTTGTTCAGATCACCCCTCCCACCGGCATCAATCCAGGACAGGTCATTCAGTCAGACGGTGATCAAAATCGCAGCCAGTTTTTCTCCCCGATCGATGCCAAAGGTGAGCGTACGCAAGCGGAGAAATCACTTGACATGAATGATGCCCTGAGAGAAAATAACGCTGAGAAGCCCTCGACCATCGAGGCAGTAGATCATAGGAAGATTTCAGATGCAGCAGCGGCGCGAAATGTCGACATAGCATCGGCTATCGATTTAAGGGATCTAGCTGGAGTATCCTCGCTGACAAAGCCGCGCATCGAGTGTCCTACCCTCAAGGTATCTAGCAACCTCCAGCCATTTTTTGAACTTACGTTGAGCCCCGGGATTCCTCTACGCAGCCTCGAGGATAGTGCCGACAATGACACCTACCTCCAAAGCCGAAGAGAGACCGAAAGGCCCAGTACCACCTTTTCAATTGATGCTACACTGGGACTGGAGATCAAAGATTTTGAGATTCGGAGTGGCATAAGCGTCTCGCAGGTTCATGAAGTTTTCGATTACATCGATGAGACCTCGACCCGCACGGTGATAGACACCGTCTTTGATCCAAATACGGGAGAGATCAGGGATATATCAGTCGTGCGAGAGTATGGCACAAGGGTCAAGAAAACCAACAATCGTTACACCTTCGTAGATATTCCAGTGATGATTGGATATAGATTTAGACCACGCAAAGACCATAGCATTTGGCTACGAGCAGGTGGATACTTCAATCTACTCTTCATGCAAAGAGGTACGATCCTTTCGGCCACTGATGCATTGATCGATCTGAAAGAAGAGGGTTCAAATATCTTCAGGAAAAGTACAGGTTTTGAAGCCGCTGCAAGCATTGGCTATGAGCTTGCACTCGGAGAAAAAAGTGGCTTAGGTCTTCAAGTGAACTATCGGCATCCTTTGAGTCAACTGACTCTTAACGCTTACCCTATTCGACAACAGTACAGACGCATCCAGGTCGGATTTTCCTGGAAATACAAATTTTAAGAACACATTTGTGACTACTCAAAACACATTTTTACTCATTCTGTTCGCAGGTATTTTCCTACTGCTACTCTCTTGTGGCAAGGAGGTCGATCAGTTTATCCCTGATCCAATCAATCTTGATTTTGAACAAGAGTTTGGCAATCCAGTAACCCCACATACATTTCTAGTGGATGGAACCAGAGACACCATCTTATTTACCCCCAGAGGTGCAGAATTTGAAATCTACCAGAAGTCGTTTGCCTTCGAAAATGGAGAGCTATGTCCATGTGAAAAAATGGAATTTCAAATCACGGAATACACTCGAGCAAGTGATTTTATTCTAGATCCCAACATCGTTGGCACACCTCCTGACCACATCGCAGTCGAAGGCCTCTATCAGATCAAGGCTGAAAATGACGGCAAGCAAATTGATCTCAAGCCAGGTGCAGAGTTGCACTATCATGTTCCGACCGACTTCAATCTGGAGTTTGGCCTTCTATATGCATTCGGGCCAGTGGAAGATCCATCATGGAAGTCTGCTGACCAATTCCCAAACCGGACCGGCAAAGTCGAATTTTCGACGGACATAGATGGGTATGAAGTGTTTGTAGATCAACTCGGATGGAGTGGAATCGGCAAAGATTTGTCCTCACTTGGCACAACACATGTGTGTGTAGATCTCGATCTGCTCACTCATGACAAGAATGCCGAGGTTTATGCTGTTGGCACCAGCAAACTTCTGGTCAAGCAATTCTATTTTGATGTGGCCAAAGAATGTTTTTGTGGCGAGCTCCCCTTGCAAATCGATGTCGATCTGGTCGTCATCCGGAAGAGCGCCGACGATGAATATCAATTTGCCAAAGAAAGTACCACCGTCACGAAAGATCTTGAGCTGCATATGACCTACCAACCGGGGACAAAAGAGAAAGTAGAGATCACCGATCTGATTAAGAAATTATAGGAAGAAGGAGGAATCGCTTAGGTGAGGAAGAAGAGGAATCGCTCCCCTGAGGAAAAGAGGAAGATGGAACCAACCTTTGTGGCTGAAAAGAGGAAGTCGCTTCGCTGAGGAAAACAGAAGACGAAGTTGGACCCAACCTTTGTGGCTGAAAAGAGGAAATCGCTTCGCTGAGGAAGAAGAAATAAGCCTTTGTGTCTTTGTGGCCAAACAGAAGACGAAGATGGATCCAACCTTTGTGGCTGAAAAGAGGAAATCGCTTCGCTGAGGAAAAGACGAAGATGGAACCAACCGCTGTGGCTGAAAAGAGGAAATCGCTTCGCTGAGGAAAAGACGAAGATGGAACCAGCCGCTGTGGCTGAAAAGACGAAATCGCTTCGCTGAGGAAAAAGAAATAAGCCTTTGTGGCCAAACAGAAGAGGAAGATGGAACCAACCTTTGTGGCTGAAAAGAGGAAGTCGCTTCGCTGAGGAAAACAGAAGACGAAGTTGGACC
>CAJQNM010000285.1 GCA_905479665.1 uncultured Saprospiraceae bacterium | reverse complement strand
TAGATCAAGACGCTGGCGGTCACCACCCATGATGCGATCAAAGACAGGCTGTCCTTGTGTATTGAGGAGCGTAATGCGCTCACCATCCATAACACCTTCTACCGAAACAGAATGACTTGCTGGATTCGGATAGAGCGTCATCTCTGACTCTCGCTCGACGGCTACAGCATCATCAATCGGAACAGGATCTCCTGCGACTGGCGCTGATCTTGCAGATGAACCCGAAGCACTCGTCCAGAAGTATTTGGCCGAAGACCAATTTGACTGGTTGCCATCGTTACAGGTGACACGGACCTTATAGTTGTAGCGTGTGTTTGCCGCAAGATTACCCCAGCCCATGTTGGAAGCAGTCGTTGTGTGATGCACCCAGCTATAGCCATGGCGCTGTACTGCCCACTCGTACTTAGGAGCACTCATGTAGCAATGCATCCGGAATAGATTGTAAGTCTCTTGTACTGCAGTGTACTGATTGCTACTTGGTGAATAACAAGCATCGCCACCACCACCGTAGCCACTACCGTGCGTAGTAAACCAGCCTTTCGGTGACCAACTAGACCAGTGACCATCATTGCATTTTACTTTGACTTGCCACTCATACTTGGTGTTAGGCTTCAGATTTGACCAACCGTACTTACCCTGAGAGTTGGAATAATCTGTCCAGTTGATGTATCCCACCTGGCTTATTTTCCAGTGATATTCGGTTCCGTTTACACTGCAGTTGGTCTGTGCGTAGTTGTGGCTGGTCTGGCTCACAGTCATGTGCGAATGATTTGGGGTGGTACAATTCGTGCCACCGTAGCCACTCTGATGAGTAGTAAACCAACCCACTGGAGACCATTGAGTCCAGCCACTGCTGCACTTAGCCATGACCTTCCATTCGTACTTGGTGTTTGCCCAGAGACTACTCATATTATGGTAATTGTGCGAAGACTCTTTCCAAACCCATTGTGAACTGCCGTATCTGCGATAGCCCCATTTGTACGATGAAGCTCCAGTCACTGCACAATTCATGCGTGCATAATTGTGCGAAAGATGACTGACAGTCATATGCGAATGATTGGGTGCACTACAGCTACTGCCACTGCCGTAATGATGGGTGGTGAAGTGACCCTGCGGAGACCAGTTCGTCCAGTGGCCATTGCATTTTACCATTACTTTCCACTCATACTTTTTATTGGACCACAAACCCGTCACCTTGTAATTGCTACCAGTAGTTTCGCGCTGTGACCAGTAGGTTGAACCCCATTGACGGTAGGCCCACTTATATTTAGATCCTCCTGGGATGGCACAGTTCATACGGGCCTGGTTATATGAGAGATCACTCACTGACATGTGGCTGTGCGCAGGTGCGTGACAACTACCGCCACCGCCATAGCCAGAGCTGTGCGTTGTAAAATGACCAAGTGGAGAAAAGTTGGTCCAGTGACCATTGTCACAAAGGACTTTGACCTTCCACTCGTACTTGGTGTTAGACCAGAGGTTATCCCAACCGTAGGAGGCACTGGAAGTCTTATGATGACCCCAATGCGAGGATCCCCACTTCCGAATATACCAGTGGTACTCTTTTCCGGAGACACTGCAATGTGTTTTACCGTAGCTGTGCGTGATACCAGTCACATTCATATGTGAATGTGCAGGGGTAGAACAGCTGCTGCCATATCCGTTATGATGGGTAGTAAACCATCCCGATGGAGACCATTGGGTCCATCCACCATGGCACTTGGCCATGACCTTCCATTCGTACTTGGAGTTTTCCCACAAGCCGCTGACGTTGTAGTAATTGTGGGTTGATTCTTTCCAAACCCACTGTGAGGTGCCATACTTGCGATATCCCCACTTGTACGCAGAAGCTCCAGTTACCGCACAATTCATGCGGGCATAATTGTGCGAAAGGTGACTCACAGTCATGTGCGAATGATTTGGTGTCTTGCAGTTACTGCTTCCGTAGTGGTGGGTTTTGAACCATTGCACTGGTGCCCAGTCCGTCCAAACGCCGTTGTGACATTTTACTTTGACTTTCCACTCATACTTCTTGTTCGACCAGAGGTTGTTCCAACCATAGTGGTTGGTGGTCGTCACTTTGTGGGTCCAGTCGCCATACGATCCCCAAGGGCGCATAGCCCAGTGATATTCGTACCCTTCTACACTGCAATTGAGTTGTGCTTTATCGTAGCCAAGGTGACTCGTGTTTACATGTGTGTGGCCCGGAGAAGCACAGGTAGGGTAGTGCTCATGTGTTTCAAACCAACCCAGTGGAGACCAGCTGGTCCACAGACCGCCGTGACATTTCACCTTGACCTTCCACTCGTATTTTGTACCTGTGTGGAGGTTGCTCCAATCGAAGTGGCTGGTGGTCGAAGATTGGTGATCCCAACCATACTGTCCTTTCTTACGGATGGCCCAGATGTACTCATACCCATCCATATCGCAGTAGCTGCGAGCAGATGTGTAGGAGATCTTGGTTACCCGCATGTGTGAGTGCCCTGGATTGGCACAATACACGGTAGTAGTAAAATATTTGACTTCCGACCATTCCGACCATATGCCATTACTACAGAGTACTTTTATTTTATAGCCATAGCGCGAACCAGGATGTAAATTGGTCCAGGTGTGTCCATGTGTAGTGGTCTCTTGCGTACTCCATGTCGAACTTCCATCACGGACAATTGACCACATATATCGTGTGCCCGGTGCCTCACAGGAAAGATGTACGGAATTGTGGGTCATGGATCCAGCATGATAATCATGGCTTGCCGGATAGTGGCAAACCGGCGTATGTGCGTCGGTGCAAAAAGACTTCGGTGAGGTGTAGTCAGACCAGTCCTCGCCGCAGCGTACACGCATTTTCCATTCATAACACGTACTGTCATAAAGCGTATGCCAATGGATCGAAGGTCCTGTCGTCTCCACGTGGCGGGCAGTGTTGTGGTCAATCTTGCGGATGACCCACTCGTAGGCTTCGGCGGTCACCGTGCTTTCCATCTGGGCTCCTTTGCTCGTAGTCCCAACGAGGCGAGCAGTGGAATCGGCAGGTGCAACACAGCGGGTACTGTCTGCAAAAAGCTCAGTCCAATCGGTGTATTCAGATGAATCGGCACACCAAACGCGAAACTGCGAGAGGTAGCTGGACTCCGCTTCCAGACCCATGATGACAACCAAATTGGTGTCATTTGTGGTGCCCGTGATCCAGAGTGAATCTGCAATCGCAGATGGCAGCGTATCTCCAGCGATGTAGCGATATTCAAGTGAGTCAAATGCGGGCCAAACGCGATAGCTCAACGCATCGGAATTCCGATACTTGAGAAATGCAGTGTCGATTGCACATTCGGCACTGTCTGGCATAAAAGCTTCCAGATTGTATTCGGCAGATGATGATTCGGTGGCATGTAAGTTTGCGGCTACAAATAAGCACAACACAAACCCAAATAGGATAGTCCTCGTGGTTCTCATGGTCAAAAATTCAGTTTGTTGTTAAAATTTGATTGGGGGACAATCAAATAATCACCTCAAGGATAGCACTTTTCGCCTGATTTATTGTGCTGTATTGTGTTAATAATCAGGACATTAACACTTTTGTATATATGTTAAAGTCATATATGCTATAAACTAGTGAGCCCCCTCTGGAAAGTGCCATCTTCATAAAATGAGTCTATTTTGGATGAGATTTGCACTTTTTCGAGATTATCAAGCGATTTCCTACCATAGGAAGGAGGAAAGGTGCGGTGCACCTTTGAGCGTAGATAACCGCGTCTAGCGGATGTACGGAATGCCTGAGCATCAGCCGATTGAGAAAAATGGAAAGATCGCCAAAAAGCCATTTTTGATTTGGCAACCTTTCGGAGTAGGCTCACTGGTTAGCGGTCAATCACTGCATTGTGTACAATTATCAAGTGTTAAGGAAAGACGATTTTGTAGGTTATTTGTCGAATTTGAACCAGATAGATATCAACAGAAAAGTGGAGAAGCAGTCAGAATCTCCGCTTGCAAAGGGTTATTAATAAACAGGACCGTGTTTGCTAAATGGGTTCTTCTACTGCGCTATAAGTTTCCACATCTGGTACGAAAGTCAAACCAGATATAGGATAAAGGTATCTTGTCATACCCACATCTTGCTGTGGTTCAAACCGAATTGATATGAAATACGTATTCTTACTTTTTAGTCCTTTTGTACTGTGGGAAGCGCTATCTGCTCAGGGTACACAATTATTGCGGCAGCCTGCTATTTCTGCCACTCAAATCGCTTTCGTACACGCCAATGATCTTTGGATTGTGAGTCGTGATGGCGGTGAAGCTGAGCGGTTGACCAGCAGTGAGGGAGCTGAATCTTTTCCGCACTTCTCTCCAGATGAAAAATTGATTGCTTTTACCGGACAATATGATGGAAACACAGATGTTTTTGTTGTGCCGGCGGCAGGAGGAGATCCCACCCGGCTTACTTTTCATCCCGGTGGAGATTTTGTACAGGGGTGGACACCGGAAGGACGCATTCTTTTTCGCTCTGGTCGCGAGGGGCGACCGACCCGGACCAATAAATTTTATACCGTAGGATTGGAGGGTGGCGTACCAGCACCATTCCAGCTTTCACGAGCGGCCTATGGTGAGATTTCTCCAGACGGTAAATTTGTTGCCTACACGCCCATTACATCCTGGGATCCCGAATGGAGAAACTATCGTGGCGGGCAAGCGATGCCGATCTGGATTGTAAATCTCCAAACGCAGAAATTAATTCGCACTCCGCAACCGACCAAGGAGCGACACTTGGATCCCGTCTGGCTCGGCGAGGAGGTGTATTTTTTATCCGAAAGAGACTATGCGAGTAATATATGGTCGTTCAATCCGAAATCTGAAGAGTTGCGCCAAATTTCTTTTCATAGTGATTTTGATGTAAAAAGCCTCGATGCAACAGATGATGCCCTTGTCTATGAGCAGGGTGGATATCTGCACCTTTGGTCAAAAAATAATGAAGATGCAATTCAATTAAATATTGAGGTGCGAGGAGATTTGAATTTTGCTCGCCCGCGGTGGGAAGATGTACCGGCCAGCCGGCTGGCAAATTATAACCTCAGTCCGAATGGCAAGCGAGCTATTTTCGAATATAGAGGCGAGATATTCACTGTTCCTAAGGAGGATGGTGACTGGCGGAATATTTCAAATTCTCCAGGCACTGCCGAACGATATCCCATTTGGTCACCTAAGGGAGATCAGGTGGCTTGGTTTTCAGACGCCTCTGGCGAATACCAACTCGAAATTGCCGATCAGTTTGGAAAAGGAAAAAAGGTTTTTCCACTCGAGAACCCGACCTTTTATTTTACTCCAGACTGGTCTCCAAACGGAAAGCATATTGCGTACACAGATACGGACTATAACATTTGGAGCATCGAGCTTGCCTCTGGAAAGGTCACACAGGTCGATACCGATCGCTATGCGCATCCCAATAGATCAATGAACCCAGTATGGTCTCCCGACAGCCGCTGGATTACGTATGCCCGGCAACTGGAAAGCCACTTTAAAGCTGTCTTCGCTTACAACATTGATACCGGCGAAAAACGACAACTCACGGATGGGATGGCCGACGCCATATCTCCGGTTTGGGATCAGAGTGGTGACCAACTCTATTTTCTGGCCAGCACGGACTACGGTCTTCAATCAGGATGGCTGGACATGAGTAGTTATGACCCTGAGGTAAATCGGTCACTCTATATGCTGTTGATTGATGATGATGAGAAATCTCCGTTGTTGGTGAAGAGTGATGAAGAGGAGGTAGAGGAAGAAGGGGAAAATGAGGAAGAGGAGGAAGAGGAGGAAGAGGAGGGAGAAGGGGAAGAAGGGGAAGAAGGGGAAGAAGTTGATGAAATCGTAATAAATCCGGAAGGACTGCAGCGACGCATTGTTGCATTGGGTGTGGAGAGTGATGATCACTTGGCACTTATTGGGGGTCCGGCAGGATCGGTATTCATAGCCACCTCTGGAGATGAGGGAATCGATTTGCACAAGTATGAAATCGAGGAAGATGAGGCAACGGAATATCTGGCGGGTTTACAGCAGGTTGTTTCCAGTTCGAATGGTTTGCATTTGCTCTATCAAAAAGGAAGCTGGTCGATCAGCAGTACGTCTGCAAAGCCCAATCCGGGCGATGATGGAATTACGACTAATATGAGGATCAAAGTAAATCCTAGAGGGGAGTACCAACAAATATTTAAAGAGGCTTGGCGGTATATGCGTGATTTTCTCTATGTCGAAAATGTACATGGAGCTCCCTGGGATGATGTCTGGAATTGGTATTCGCCTTGGATAGATCAGGTGCGACATCGTACGGATCTAAATTATGTACTGGATATTCTCTCAGGGGAGGTAGCCATTGGTCATTCATACGTTGCCGGAGGAGACATGCCGGATCTGGACCGAGTTGGTGTTGGTCTACTTGGAGCCGATTTTGAAGTCGTGGAGGGAAATTATAGGATTAAGAAAATATATACTGGCGAGAGTTGGAATCCGGATCTCACAGGACCGCTAGCCAGCCCCGGCCTCGACGTAGCAGAGGGCGATTTTATTCTGGCTGTGAATGGTCAGGAAATACAGGCGGGTGACAATATCTATGCATTTTTTGAAGAGACCGTCGGCCGGCATACGCGACTTACGGTAAATGATGAAGCAAATATAATCGAGGGACGTGAAGTCAGTATCGTACCAACTGGAAGTGAAACTGCCCTGCGCAGATTTGATTGGATCGAAAACAATAGACGCAAGGTAGATGAAATGTCAGCGGGAAAACTAGCCTACGTCTACGTGCCCAATACCGCAGGTGCTGGGTTTACCTATTTCAATCGCTATTATTTTGCGCAACAAGATCGCAAGGGTGTCGTAATTGATGAGCGCAACAATGGTGGTGGCTCAGCTGCAGACTACATGATTGACGTAATGTCGCGGCAACTCTTCGGCTACTTTAATAGTGCGGCCGGGGATCGTCGACCGTGGACAACCCCGATAGCAGGTATATGGGGCCCCAAAGTCATGATCATAAATGAGCGCGCAGGATCAGGTGGAGACTTGCTGCCCTATATGTTTCGTAAAGCCGCCTTGGGACCACTTGTCGGAACGCGCACTTGGGGTGGACTTGTGGGCACTTGGGACACACCTCCTTTTATCGATGGCGGCCGTTTTGTCGCTCCTCGAGGAGGCTTCTTTGATGTTGATGGAGAATGGGCTGTAGAAGGAGAGGGCATTGCACCCGACATCGAGGTGATCCAAGAACCCAGGTTGGTGATGCAGGGGAAAGATCCACAACTCGAAGCGGCCGTGAATGAGGCACTGCGGCTATTGGAAACGCAGGAGGTTATACATCAAAAAGAACCCGCTGCCCCAGTTCGGTACAAGCGCCCTGGAAAAAGGTAATACCTCCGGTTGCTTTGGGGATGTTTGAGTGGAGTCGATGTTCATTTGAGCTTACCTTTTGGTGTGTTACCTTTTGGTAAGTTACCTTTTAGTGTGTTACCATTTGGTAAGTTACCAAATGGTAAGTAACTTTGAGTATGGATGTACCCTTCACTTATGGCAAGATCGTCAGCGGCAGTTCCTTTGTAAACCGCAATGAAGAGCTAGTCAAACTTTCTACAAATTTTGAAAATTTGGTCAATACCATCTTGATCTCACCCCGTCGATGGGGTAAATCATCGCTGGTGCATCGAGCGGCAAAGCTGACGATGCAAAAGAATGCAAATGTGATTATATGCCACCTTGACTTAAATGCAGTGCAAACCACTCACCAATTCCTAGAGCTCTTAGTGACGACGGTATTGGCGGCTACAAGTACTAAGACGAATGACTTCATCAATTTGCTAAAGCAATTTTTTACTGGTGTTTTGCCAAAGATTTCTTTCAGCCCTACACCTGATACTGAGTTTTCAGTAAGTCTCGATTGGAGTGAATCGATGAAACATATTGGAGAGATTCTTGATTTTGCAGAAAAAATCGGCCACAAGAAAAAAAAGAAAATTATCATTTGTATTGACGAGTTTCAAAATATTGAAAATTTCGAAGACGCAGAATCACTACAAGGAATTTTACGCAGTTATTGGCAAAAGCATCAATCCGTAGCATATTGCCTGTACGGTAGTAAGCGGCATATGTTGATGGATTTATTTTCCAACTACAGCAAGCCATTCTATCAGTTTGGCCAGCTTATAGCATTGGAAAAAATATCCACTTTGCATTGGCGAAAGTATGTGCGTACTCAGTTTAAGAAAACCGGTAAATCGATAGATGTAGCAGCAGCTGAACTAATTTCAAAACTGTCCGAGAACCACTCATATTATCATCAGCAAATTGCGCAGCTCACTTGGTTGAGAACTGATCAGAAAGCAACACTTGCGACCGTCAATCAAGCGCATGATGGCCTTGTGCGTCAATTGTCCCTGGTTTTTCAAAATCAAATTGACGAAATGAC
>CAJQNM010000284.1 GCA_905479665.1 uncultured Saprospiraceae bacterium | reverse complement strand
AGCGATGAGTGCTATGATCTATCTGATAATTATGTGACCGTGACCCGAGTGGCACCAGAAGTTGATACCACTTTGAGTGCTGGAACGGTTATGCTGGCGTCTGGTGAGACGGAGGCTTATACATGCCCCGGTGATGGAGTAGACGATGTGCTCATGTTTGAGAATATGAATGCCTCCGATAGCGTGAACTTTACCTATGTCGTAACGAATGCCGATGGGGAGATCGTAGGAATTCCAGATGGTGACAGCCAAAATTTTGAAGGAGCTGGCGAAGGTGTATGTTATGTCTATGGTCTGGCCTATGTAGACAGCTTAACCGCCGTACCCGGTGACCAAGTTGCTACGGACACCCTGGCTATAGGTGAATTTGCACTTTCTGACAATTTCATCATTGTAAATCGTGACACGACAGAAGCTGGAGTGGTTTCTACTTCGCTGGGACTCTCGCAGGTGACAACAACACCGGGTGATAGTCTCGCTGATGTTGTAGAATTTATGGCTGTTGGAGCTAGTAATTCTAAGTACACCTATATCGTCACCGACACGACAGGAATGATCATAGGAATTCCAGAAGGCAACAGTCAAGATTTTGACGGAGCAACAATTGGCATCTGCCAGGTCTGGGGTTTGGCGTACACAGGCGGTCTTCTTGTGACCATGGGTGATGACCTTTCGGCAGTCCTTAGTGATGGGTGTTTTGATCTTTCTGACAATTTTGTCACGATCATACGGCAGGAAGGTCTTAATGGTGGAGTGGTCTCCATGCCAAGTGGAGCAACTACCCGATACACCTGTCCAGGAGACAGCCTGAATGATATTGTCATGTTCTCCAATAGTCTCGGATCTGCCGATGGAGAATTCACCTATGTAGTCACTGATCCTGACGGAGTAATCTTGGGACTACCCGAGGATGCCAGTCAGAATTTTGAGGGAGCAAGTGAAGGTGTGTGCTATGTGTGGGGCCTATCGTACACTGGTATGTTGACTGCCGAGGTAGGTGACACAGCTACTGCAGGTCCACTTTCGGACGGAGAAAGTGATCTTTCTGACAACTTCATCACAGTGATTCGGTCTATACCTGATGGAGGTATGGTAACCACGGTGGATGGAGACTCGGCGGTCACTACAACAGTAGGAGATGGTGTGGCAGATGTGATAGAGTTTGCAAGCACCGAAGCTGCGAATTCTAAGTTTACCTACATTATCACTGACTCGGATGGAAATATTTTGGGAATTCCGGAAGGCAATTCGCAAGATTTCGAAGGAGCTGGAGCCGGCATTTGCCTAGTCTGGGGTTTATCTTACACCGGCAATTTGACGGCAGAAGTTGGAGATAGTGCAGCTACAACAAACCTAAGTGATGAGTGCTTTGATTTGTCAGACAATTTTGTGCAGGTGACTCGAGTAGCAATGTCTCAAGCCCGTGTATCTGTTGAGACGGTGCACCAGGTTGCAGAAGCCATTGAAGTAGAATTTGTCAATCCGGTGCGATCTTTCCTTGAAGGTGCAATCAATGTATCTACGGGTGAGCACACTGTGGTGAGTCTATTCAATACACAGGGCAACCTTATCAAGGAATGGAAACTTTCGGATGATTCTTACCACACGATGGATTGGAATCTGTCAGGTTTAGGTGCCGGCATGTACATCTTAAATGTGCGCTCTGGCAATAGTATGGAAAGCCGACGTCTTGTGAAATTGTAGTGAATATTAGATTTCATTTGACTCCGCTTTGAAAAACGAATAGTTTTCAAAGTTTAGTTAAAAAGGCCATTGGGAGTTAATTCTCCCAATGGCCTTTTTACTTGAAAACACATCTACAAGATCTGAGATCACTGGCTATTGGGCTATTGCCCATCGACTATTTAGCTCAAATAGAGAGATTCGGCACGTATAATCGTAATTCTAGGAAATCACTCATTCGTTTGAAATGCTTGTCTTTTGTCCACAACTCGATTCGAAGTTGGAGGGCCTGTTGAGCAATGATAAGATCCGGAATTCCAACCCGATTAACTCCTTGCCGTAGGTTCAGTACTTGAAGCGCCCTAAGTCCTTGCCAATTGATGTCAAGCTCGGCTTTTTTGACAGAATTCAAACCTGCTATCAGTGCTTTTACTCTTTCTAGTCTAGCAAATGGAAGTATTTCTGTGAGAATCAGCTCATTTACTATGGCAATGTCATCTTCAATGAGCACCGAGAGATCGTCGACATTTCCGTTTCTGAGATAGTCAATCCAAATAGAAGAATCTACGAGAACACCCCTCATCAAAAGCTGCTATCTCTGGCTCGAAGAGTTTCAAGATCAATTTGAAGATCAACCTTTCCCTTTAAGGTCAATAATTGCATCCGTTGCTCTTTTCTAATCACTTCCTCCAAAGCTCTACGAATAGCTTCGCTTTTCGTCTTGGAGTTCGTTATCCTCATTGCTTCATCGATTAAATTCTTTGGCAGATCTAGAGTAGTGCGCATAATTTTATATGTACTTGTACATAAATATACGCATAAGTAATAAAACAAGTTCCTCAGCCAAATAATTCAGTTTCGATCAGCTCACACAAGATGTGCCCAAGGAACAAGTGAAATTCCTGAATGCGTGGAGTCTCGGCAGAAGGAATGACAAGACTCAGATCGCAAAGATCGACCATTGCATTTCCTTGTTGGCCTGTAAAACCCAATACGATCATTTCTCTCTCTTTGGCTGCTTCAATGGCCAAGAGTACATTTTCTGACTTGCCTGATGTGGAGAGTGCAATCAAGATGTCGCCAGCTCGTCCCTGTGCCTGTACAGCGCGGCGAAAGACTTCTGCAAAGCCATAGTCGTTGCCCACGGCAGTAAGATAGGAGGTGTTGACATGCAATGCTTCGACAAATAGTGGGTCACGATCCAGCAGATATCTACCGGAGAGTTCAGCGGCAAGATGTTGAGCATCTGCGGCACTGCCACCATTGCCACAGAGTAGCATTTTATTTCCTTGCTTTAAGCTCGAGGAAGCGACGGTAGCCATCTCTGCCAAGATTTCTTGGAGGTCTATATCTCGACGCACGGCAGCGAGCACTTGGGCATGCGATTCAAGATTTTGTAGGATGGTGCTTTTCAAGATGAGCCTTAGATTTGTACCAATTCCAGCTCCTTAATATTGGTGGCGCTAAAACCCTGTGACTCGGCTATTTTATACTGATTTCGAGTTGTGCTATTGCGCACCAATAATTCTGCCAAAAAGCCGGTGAGAAATAATTGGCTGCCAATAATTAATGCTATAATTCCGAAAAAGAAAATGGGTCGATCAGATATACGGGTGATGCCATCAAAAACTTTAATAATCGATAGATAAGCAAGAATTGCAAAACCCACCATGAAAGTGAATGTGCCGATGGCACCAAAAAAATGCATGGGTCGCTTTCCAAATTTGCCAACGAGCATGATGCTCATCAAATCTAAAAACCCATTGATAAATCGATTCATGCCAAATTTGGACTTGCCGTACTTGCGAGCTTGGTGCTCCACTACCTTCTCACCAATGCGACTGAAGCCAGCCCATTTTGCAATCACCGGAATATAGCGATGCATTTCCCCATAGATTTCAATAGACTTCACGACATCTCTGCGGTAGGCCTTCAGGCCACAATTAAAATCATGGAGTTTTATACCAGTCAGCACGCGTGTCACCTTATTGTATAGTTTGGTTGGGATCGTCTTTGTGATTGGGTCGTACCTCTTCGCTTTCCATCCAGAGACGATGTCGAGCGATTCTTCTCGGATCATTCGATACAGCTCTGGTATCTCATCGGGTGAATCTTGAAGATCAGCATCCATGGTAATTATGACATTGCCATCCACTACTTGAAATGCAGTGTTGAGGGCAGCAGACTTGCCATAGTTGCGCTGAAATCGGATGCCTTTTAATGCTCTGTTTTCCAAAGAAAGCTTCTGTATCATTTTCCAGGAGCTATCCGTACTTCCATCATCGACTAGAATGATTTCATAAGAAAAATTATGCTCATTCATCACCCGAGCGATCCAGGACGTAAGCTCTGGCAGAGACTCCTCTTCGTTCAGGAGTGGTATTACGACAGAAATATCCATTAATGTGTAGTCGGTTTGGGATCTTTTAGCACAGCCGCAACAATGAGGGAGATGATGATACCTGGAAAAAGCAAGCCTCCAGCAAACGTGAGCAGTGCTGTCTTTAGTCCAAAGGTCATGTCTTGATTCTCAATGTTTGCCAGCGCCGCTTCGGTTCCTTCTTCTCCCAGCATGCCAGACATCTTCTCGATTGCCTCGATGGCGATCTCGCGTTGCATTTCAATCAAACCCGGATCAACAAAATTACTCAAGACATAGTAGAAAACGATG
>CAJQNM010000283.1 GCA_905479665.1 uncultured Saprospiraceae bacterium | reverse complement strand
GCCTCTTCGGTTTCGCGAAAGGGAGCATCTGTCGTCCAGCTCAAGGCATCAAACCAAAGGGGATCGTTTATCATGGAGAGTTTTGTGGCTAAGTGCTCAGGGAGTGTGCACTTCTGATCCTGAGGTAAATAGTGATAGCTCGTACCCTCGTCTCTCACCGCTTCTGTAATCAACGCAAATTGGCGAGCATCTTCGTTTACCTGGATGATACCTGCTGAGGTCACACTGATCAATAATTGGCAGCCTGAAACAAAGAGTTGTTCGGCAACCAAGACGGCATAGGGAGACCCTACAATGCAGGGAAGGATGCCCATCTCCACACCATCTAAATCAAAAAGAAATAATTGAGAATGGTAGCAAGCCCAATGGGGGCTTTTCGTAGCACGGCCTTGATTACTCAGATACGTCGCCAAGTCTCCATCAGGATCCAAAATGCAAATTTTCGGTACTTCACCCGGTGGGATATTTTTTTGTCTCCTGGCCTCCCGGAGCAGATTTTCTGGCAGAAAAACTGACCGTGACTCTGGAAATTTATTACGTAAAATTGCTGCCTTCTTATCCAAAAGTATCTCGATTTCCCCAATCACCCAATCATCCAATCACCCAATTTCCCAATCACCCAATCACCCAATCACCCAATCACCTAATCACCCAATCACCCAATCACCCAATCACCCAATGACCCAATGACCCAATCACCCGATCACCCAATCACCCAATCACCCATTCTTCACCGTCTCATCCAGCCACTGGTAAAATTCTCGTTGCCAAATCAAGGCATTTTGCGCCGACAATACCCAGTGATTTTCATCCGGAAAATAAACCAGCTTGCTTTTTACGCCTTGCAATTTTGCCGCCTGATACGCTTCCAGTGATTGGCCAAGAGGCACCCGAAAATCCTTGCCGCCCTGAAAAATTAACATCGGTGTATTCCACTTCGACACATTATTTGCAGGATTAAAATAGGAATAGGTTTTACGAGTTGTGGCATTATGTGCCCAGTAAGGACCACCATATTCAAAATTTACAAAAAATAATTCTTCGGTGGTGCCATACATGCTCTGCAAATTAAAGACCCCATCGTGAGCGATAAAAGATTTAAACCGATTCTCATGAATGCCAGCTAAATAAAATACAGAATAACCGCCATAACTCGCACCCACTGCTCCCAGTCGGTTATTGTCTACGTACGATTCTTCCGCCAGCGCATCGATAGCGGATAAATAATCTTGCATATTCTGTCCTCCCCAATCTCCACTAATCTGCGTATTCCACTCCACGCCGTGACCCGGCATGCCTCTTCGATTGGGAGCGACTACAATATATCCTTGCGACGCCATCAATTGAAAATTCCAACGGTAGGAATAAAATTGCGAGAGCGCTCCCTGTGGCCCACCCTGGCAATACAATAACGTGGGATATTTCTTGGTCGGGTCAAAATCCGGAGGATAAATAACCCAGGTCACCATGTCTTTTTCATCGGTTGTCTTGACCATGCGCTTTTCTACCCGGCATATTTTTATCCTCTCGTAAATCCCATCATTTACGTGCGTGAGTTGCTGCATTTCGCCGGAGCTCAGATCAACAGTATACAGTTCGGAGGCGTGATTCATATCAGTTCTGGACACGACCATTGTTTTATCTGATTGGCCGATCATGCCACCGATATCAAATGGACCTTGGGTGATCTGCTTTATGCTGGCTGCTGGATCGGTCTCAGATCCGTCTGGTAGATTTATTTCAAAGAGATGGACGGTGCCACCTACCGGGGCTACAAAATAGATGCGGTCTCCGCCTTCATCCCAGGAGAAACTATTTATGGTGCCGTCCCAGGCTTCGGTGAGATTCACTGTCTCGCCGTCGTGCGATATCATGAGATCATTTTTATCTGCCTCATACCCAGGGGTTTTCATTTGGAGCCAAGCGAGCTGACCAGTTTTTGAAAATGCCGGTTGGGTATCGTAGCCTTTATTTGCAGCGGTAAGATTTCTGGTTTGCTTGGTCTCTAGGTGATATTCATAGATATCAGTATTGGTACTTTGTGCGTAAGCCACACCGCTTTCCTTTTTTGTGACGTAGAGTATTTTTTTGCTGTCGGCGCTCCAGGTATAATCTTCATCACCTCCAAAAGGTTTGGTGGGACAATCGTACCGTTCGCCGTTCATAATATCCACCCCAGCTCCTTTTTCGCCATTGCTAAGCGGATGCACCATAATGTGCCCATAAGAGCCGTCTTCCCACTGATCCCAATGTCGATACATGAGATCATCATAAATCTGCACATTCGATTTATCTAATTCCGGGTAAAATTCTTTGCCTTCGACTGGATGAATTTTTACCTCCTCAGTACGTATTACGTATTTCCCGTCGGGCGAGAGATGTTTATCAGCAATCAATCCTTCCACATCCGCGATTTCTGTGGCATCGCCTCCACGCAGGGCAATGGCGTAATTTTTGCTTTCCCTTGTATTGCTTTTGGTATCGTAGTGAGTGACCGAGTAGATCACATTTTCTCCATCGTGGTCAATGCCCATTCCAGATACGCGACCCAGACTCCAAAGCAGCTCTGGTGTCATGTGATCCTGACTTGCGGCTGAAAAGGCGAGGAGGAGTCCGAAGGTAAGACTGATGCTCTTTTTCATAGATTTCATTTTGTTGATGACTTGATGTCACACAGGTACAAATTAGTCCTTTTGTGGCATAGTACCATGGTTGTGTTTAGTCTACGAGGTCATTAATGATTCCATTACTTTAGCAAGTATGAAAGCTGCATCAATGATCACATGTGCCTGTTGTCTCTTCGCTAGCAACATCACTGCACAAATAATCGAAATACAACCATACTTGCAAGATGTCGAACCGACCTCTGCCATACTAATGTGGCAGACGGATCGAGGCGAGGAAAGCATCGTCGAATATGGCAGGACTAGTGATTTGGGTGATGAAAGTGAAGGCACAGCAACTCGCCTCAACTACGACGAAACGAGCGTGCATGCGGTGCAGCTTACTGGCTTGGAAAGACTTACCACCTACTTCTATCGGGTACGGACCCATGATGCGGTTTCGGATATCTTTCAATTTAAGACGCCGCCATTTGCCACAGACCTCCGCTCGTTTAAACTGGTTGCGATGAGTGACATGCAAATAGATAATAATCGCCCTGACCAATTTCGCGAAGTCGCAAACGATGGAGTGATTGATTATTTCGCTGGTTTAAGCACCGCTCCACTTTCAGATCAACTCGCACTGATTATGATACCTGGTGACTTGGTCACGACAGGCACAATATTTCATCAGTGGCGTGATCATTTTTTTAACCCCGCAGAAAAACTCTTTTCGCAGGTTCCGCTCTATCCGGTGCCGGGCAATCACGAACGAAATTCTGAGTATTTCTTTAAATATTTTTCACTGCCGGAAAATGGTACACCGGCCTACGGAGAGCACTGGTGGTACAAAGATTATGGCAACCTACGTATACTGGGCATGGACAGCAATGAGGGATATGATAATTTATCTCAGCAGATAGCGTGGCTTGATAGCACGCTGAAGCAGACCGAAGATCTCAAGCATATTGATTTTGTCTTTGCCCAAATGCATCATCCGCACAAGTCCGAGCTCTGGATACCGGGTGAATCCAAATTTTCGGGCAAGGTGGTGGAGCGACTGGAGGCATTTACCGATCGCACTGGAAAACCGAGTATCCACTTTTTTGGACACACGCATGGCTACTCTAGGGGACAATCAAAAGATCACAATCATCTCTGGGTAAATGTGGCGAGTGCCGGTGGAGCCATCGACAATTGGGGAGAATTTGAAGGTAGAGATTACGAGGAATTTACCGTGACCCAAGATGAATACGGATTTGTGCTGGTGGAGGTCGACCCCAATCCAGAGGATCCTAAATTTACGCTCAAGAGAGTAAGTCGTGGCAACAAACATCTGGTACGCGACAATGAGGTGACTGATAGTATCACCGTGTGGAAAAATAAAATAGCACCCGACCAGCCGAAGACTACTGGGCCATCTGGGCAGGTTTCGAGCCTGTATGGTATCGAGTTGAGCGCGGCTCCATTTGCTGGTGGCAGACCAGAGTCTTTTCATGCGGGATCACACTGTCAGGTGAGCAGTACCACAGAGTTTGCGAAGATGATTATAGACA
>CAJQNM010000282.1 GCA_905479665.1 uncultured Saprospiraceae bacterium | reverse complement strand
GACATAGAGGCAGGAGAGAAGGTCCTGATGGATGATGGAAAAGTCGTGCTCAAGGTGATCAGCACGACCAAAAAGAACTCTGCAGTCCTGGAGGTAGTAGCAGGTACTTCGATTTCTTCACGAAAAGGTGTGAACCTGCCGGATACTAAGTTGACTACACCGGCGCTCACAGAAAAAGATGAGGCTGATCTCGAGTTTATCTTAACCCAACCCATTCATTGGATTGCCCTGTCATTTGTGCGTTATCCCAAGGATATCATCAATCTGAGAAAGCGAATAACGAAAGCCAAGCACAAGGCGCAAATAGTCGCCAAGATTGAAAAGCCCGAAGCCATAGAGCGGATTGAGAAGATAATCGATACGACAGATGCGATCATGATTGCTCGCGGTGATCTTGGGGTGGAGGTTCCGATGGAGCAGCTTCCCACATTGCAAAAGAAGATTGTGCAGCTGTGTCTCGAAAAAAGCCGGCCCTGCATTGTGGCTACACAGCTCATGGAGGGTATGATCAATGACTTATTCCCGACACGGGCCGAAATACTGGATGTCGCCAACGCCGTACTAGATGGAACAGATGCGGTGATGCTCAGTGCCGAAACAGCTGTAGGCAAGCACCCTGTCAAAGTGGTCGAGGCGATGAACAAGATCATTAGAGAAGCTGAAAAGAGCTATAATTTTATAGGTAAAAGACCAGAGGCGGAAGTTGATTCACCAACGTATCTCTCAGATACCGTTTGCATCAATTCTGGCAAGACAGCCAATGACATCAAGGCCAAGGGTATCGCCAGCGTAACTATCTCGGGGTACACAGCATATCGTGTGGCAAGTTTTCGACCCAATTGCCACTTATTCATCTTTTCTCCAGAAAAGCATACGCTGCACCGGCTGGCCTTGGTATGGGGTACCAAACGCTACTATTATGACAAGTTTACCACAACCGATGAGACCATCGAAGACGTGGTGAAGATTTTGAAGGAACATAAAGAAGTGAAGAAAGGAGAGTTTCTGATAAACACTGGGTCGATGCCGATAAACAAGCGGTTTCGAACCAATTTTATCAAGATCTCATTGGTAGAATAAGCGGCCTGGGTTCCGCGTTGTAGCATGCATATGGTCAAGAATCTTTTTCTTGTTTTCGTCGGGTCAATCAGTCTATTGCTTCCATCGCAGATATCGGGGCAGAAGATTGAAAATCGGATGTCTGAGGATCAAGTCTCTGAAGAGGGGATGTTTATCGAAGCCAAGAAAAAGAAAATCCTTGGTGATCTGACCAACTCAGCCAAACTCTTTGAGCAGCTTTTGGAGAAGTATCACGATCACGACGTGGCAGCCTACGAGCTTGCCGAAATACATTTGATCAATGCGGACTATGAGGACGCGATCCAGATGATCGGTCGGGCCTTGGAAATCGATCCTACCATTCAATGGTATTACCTCCTTAAGGCCGAGATCAGCATTCGGCAAGATGACTACCGCGGCGCTGCAAAAGTATATGATGATTTGTTAGGTCGAGATCCAGACAATCTTGAGTACTTGCGAAGTAAGGGATTGTACCTTTCTCAAGCCGGGGATCAAGAAGATGCGATTGCTGTCTTTGATGTCATTGAAAAACGCATTGGCGTAACGGAACGCACTTCTCTGCTCAAATTTCAACTGTACAAGAAAATTGAGAAAGACAAGAAGGCCATCGCAGAGCTAGAACAACTGATCGAAGCGTTTCCAGACAATGTGAATTATCGTCACCATCTAGCCAACTACTTTCGAGAAATAGGAAAAAAGAGCCAGATGCAGCATGTCTACGAAGGTATTTTGGCCATTGATCCAGATGATCCTCGTGCCCATGTGGCTATGGCCAGCTCGCATCGAAAACAAGGCGATCACGGAAACTATCTGATGTCGATTCGACCAATCATCGAAAACGAGAATGCAGATATCGACATCAAAATTGCGGAAATGATGCCATACGTGCGTATTGTTCAGAAAGATGCAGATGACAAAAATCTGGAGCCTCTTCTCGAGCTCTGCGAACTGCTGGAGAAAACACATCCCGACGATCCGAAAGCTTCTTCTCTTTATGGTGATGTGCTCAGCATCGCCAACCGACAGGCAGATGCGATTGAGAAATTTAAACGTACGATTGATCTCAATCCTTCAAACTACCTGGTATGGGAACAGTATCTAGGATCGCTTGCTGAACTAAAAATGATGGCTGATCTGGTTCGCGATTCAGAAGATGCGATGGACTACTTTCCCAATCAAGCCCAAATCTATTTTCTCAATGGTCTTGCCAATTTGGAATTGCAAAATTATGAGAAGGCGGAAGATGCCCTGGCACAAGCCGAGTTGATGGCCGGCAAAAATGATGACCTACGAGTTTCTATCTTAGCACTGCTCGGTAAAGTGCATCATGAGTTGGGCAACTTTGATGACGCAGAGTTGTCCTATGAGAAGGCCCTGGCTCTACGTAGAGATGATGAGCGGATCACCAACGACTATGCATACCATCTGGCCCAACGCGGAGCACGTCTGAAGGACGCACTTAAGATGATCAATTCGGCACTAGGGAAGAACAACAAAGATCCACGCTTCCATGCCACGAAGGCTTGGGTGCTTTATAAAACAGGTGCAGTAGATGACGCCAGATCCTCAATCGAAAAGTCGATGAACCTTGGAGGAGATCGCTATGGCTATATCCTTGAAAATTATGGGGACATTCTCTTTCATCTGAAAGATGTGGATGGCGCCGTAAAACAGTGGGAATCTGCACGTTCCAGTGGCCTTAAGTCTCCTGTCCTGGATCGCAAGATAGAAGAGCGCAAACTGATCGATGCCCAATGAGACGGTATTGGGTGGCAGTAGTCCTTTTCGTTTTTGCAGTGAGTTTCTCTTGCAGCAAAAAGAAAGAGACGGCGACGAACACGTCTTCGGCAGACTTATCTTCCTGGAGTGCGATGCAGCCCCATCTTCAGGCTCAGCGTTTTCTGCCAGAGCGGATGAATGTCAAAGCCAAAGTAAAGTATCGAGATGAGTATGGACGCTTTACCTTTACCTCAAACCTCCGGATTATTCGAAATGAGAAGATCTGGCTCAATGCCTCCTTTCTTGGCTTTGAGGTGGCACGGGTACTCATCCGCCCAGATTCCGTTTTTGCCATAAATCGATGGGATGATATATACATGGCCGAAGCGATGGAAAATATGGAAGATGCGATTGATGTAAGTCTCACGTATCCCCAAATGATTGATGTCTTGATGGGAAATCCGATGATTTGGGAAAACAATGTCGAGTCGTATGATGTGACCTCTAAGGGCTTTGCCATGAGGCAAGTCGTCGATCCGTTTGAAATAGTTCAAAAAGTGGATCGGCAAATATTGCAGCCCATCTTTATGAGTGTTCTGGATCGACAATCCAAATACCTGATTGAGGCATCTCTATCAGATCATAAACGATTGAATGAAAAGCTCTTTTTTTCCTACTTTCGAGATTATATTATAAAAGAAGATAATGCTCAATTATCTCAAATTCAGATAAATATCACGGATGTTGACACTACAGCGGTCAAGCGTACTCCCTTCTCGATTCCTGCACACTACACTCGTATGTAGTCTTTGCCTACTCTTTTTCTTCTTGCTCTCTACACCTCTGAGAAGCCAGTCAAGGGCCGATCTAGAAAAAAAACAAGACGCCCTTCTGAAGGAGATAGCGGCCACTTCTCGATTGTTGGACAAAAACAAGTCTTTGCAAAGCACTTCTCTAAATA
>CAJQNM010000281.1 GCA_905479665.1 uncultured Saprospiraceae bacterium | reverse complement strand
CGAGCAGCAGATTCGCCCAGTGCCCAAAGCTGATTCACTCAGTGTGGAGGTGGAGTCGCGTCCTGCCATCAACTCAGCTGGCAATATCGTGTCAATCCAATATGTCAAATTATCAGTACATACTCCACTGACAAACGCTGCAGGAGTGGCTACGTCGCTAGGCTGGCAGACCTCGTTTGACTATCAGGTTATTGAAGGTGCAAGATCTGACCCTTTTTTCCAGCCCAAGTTGTGTTACGTCAAAGCAAATCCACTACGGGGGGCGATCTCTATAGTCGACGCTCAGGAGTTTTCGGGACAGAAACGCTTGCAAAATTATGAGGTAGCCGAATTGCGCAATGGATCGGCCTTTGGAGTCCTCCTTTATTTTACGGTCGTTCAAAAATCAATCGATAATGAGGCGATTAAATACTGGACAGAAGTGAAGGCAAGCAATGAACGTTCCGGCAATATTTATGATGTATTTCCGGGTCGAATCCGCACTAATATTATCAATGAGACCAATCCGGAGGAAATTGTGAACGGATATTTTCATGTTTCTGAAGCTGATACGGTACGACTCCTCGTTTCCCCAGGGGAGGTGGGTTTTCCCAGAAGCCTGTGCGCTCTATGGCAAGAACCAGAGATCATCGACCCCGATAGTTCTGATCCCTGTCAAGATTGTTTGAATGTAGCAGGGAGTTCATTGATCCGGCCGTCTTACTGGGATTATTGAAAAAGTTTCTCTAATGTTATGAATATGGAATATTTATTTACACCATGACATCAAAGACAGCAAGGGCATTGCAATGAAGACAATGACAAGTGCTTTTGGCCCAGGCCCAACGAACCAGACGAAGCGATCTGGCTTGCAAGTTGCTAGCCAAATCTGCAAAGGATTTTTAGCCGTGTTCCTCTTATTCACCTTCTCTGCACTGGAAGGGCAAACCACCCTGCATCTCGACAAACCCTATTATCTGGCAGGAGAAAACATCTTCTTTGCATTTTGTAATCGTACCATCGAATCGGATAGCGTGACCGCTCGTGTCCGACTTTTCAATAATAGTCGACTGGTCGACTCGTATTTTGTACCTGTTTTAAACCAATGTGGAGAGGGGCATCTCAAGCTGCCTTATCAAAGTGAGACGGGAAACTACGCTATTGATCTCACCTTGTTTTGCGGAGAGGATTTAAGGCCTGCCGTCTTGGCCAACGTGCGAGTGACTGTATATAATGATGGAGATCGGGCTTCATTGGGTGACCAGAAATTGGCGGAGATACCAATAGGCCAGACACAAAATATTGATGTCATCACCGCATCGGCCAGTAACCGTGTCTCGTATAGATATGCTATCCCCGCAGAGTTTGCGGATCGCATAGCCCGAGTGTCTGTTGCCGTTCGAGATCAAGGTATTTACGGAAGTAAAAAAAATACGGTGCATCTCGATGAGCCGCTGGTGTCTTTAGAGGAGGCCAGTTGGGGGATTCCATTTTACGGCAAGCGAGTGAATTCTGAAGAATCCCAGATTCGCAATCCCTTGTTATTTGCACTGAATGCCGAAAATTTACATTTTGACGCGACGGAGGTGAATCTGGAGAATAAGGAATTCAAGATTCCTATGACTCCTTTTTATGGGTCAAAAGCGATAAATTTTTTAGACTATCTGGATGATAGTGTGAAAGTTCAACAAGCTCCTGCCAGGCCTCGTCCGGTTGTGCCGGGGGCTTATGAGGTCGACTCACTGGTGCTGCAGCATCTGGATATTTATCAGGAAGAAAAAACGATTAATCAAGCTTTTCAGCAGATTGGTCTCCAGGTGAAACAAGACTCAACGGATCTGCTTAAGGTGCCAATGCCACCTAATTATGTGGCGGATGTCCAGGATTTTGCCATTCGCGGTACGACCGTCACTCTATTTAAGGAGTTAATTACTCCGCTCAAATTTCGCTCTCTTGGGAAAGACAGATATCGTGCGCGCATGCTCTACGAGCGCAATAATATCAAGAAGTATTATACCAAACCACCGTTGTTTATTGTCAACGGAAGAGCGACTAGAGATGGCCCTTACATAGGCAGTTTTCCACTGCAGGAAATCGGATATTTTCGCATCTATTCACTCTACGACGATTTGGAAAGCATATCGCCTATGGCCTTCGGCGGCATTGTCTTTGTCGATATGCTGGACCCCAACTATGTGCTATCGGATAGTTATGCACAGCCTTCCTATAAGGTGAGGGGCCTACAGCTTCCGGTGGTATATCCGGTTGGTCCCAAGATATCTGATGAAGCCCCTGCAGTGGGCACATTGCTTTATTGGAATCCACAGGTCGAGATTGTAGATGGTGCCTTGCAATGCAATATGAATACGATGGATGTTGCCTCAGAATACCTGATTGAGGTTGTATTGCATCTCAAGGATCAGGATGCTCCAGTCATTCACCATGAATTGTTGCGGGTGGAAAATGCACAGAATTAGCGCATAAATACAAAGCCGCAGATCGATGTAGTAGTTCGTTCAGATAGAAGTTCTTAACGGTACTAAAACTTTTACATGAAGCAGATCCTCTATGTTTTACTCATCCTACTGCCATTGATTGGCCAAGCGCAGGAAGATGTTTTCCTATCCGAATTACAGGGCATGATGAAGTTCAATAATGATCGGATTATCGAGCTGGCCCAAGCTATTCCTGCTGAGAAATTTGACTGGGCTCCTTCGGAAGAAGTAGTGGATGTGAGAGGAATTCTCAAGCACGTATCAGGAGCAATTTATTTTTATGCCCCGTATTTTGGCATAGACCTGCCACCGGACTATGATCGGACAGCTCTTGACGGGGTGACTGGAAAGGAAGCATCTATTGCTGCAGCTCAAGGCGCCTTCGCTTTTGCGCAGGAGTATCTTCCCCAAATAGACTTGACTACCCTCAACCAAGAAGTGGAACTGCCTTTCGGAAAATACAGCCGTCGCGAGTTGCTCTTCATAATGTTTGAACACAGCGGCGAGCACAAAGGGCAACTCATCGCCTATGCTCGAATGAATGGAGTGGTGCCTCCTTGGAGTAAGTAAGTGAGGGCACACCTCTAGAGCTGCTTTTTACCATCATGTGCTAGATTTTGGTATCTGGAAGATCTCGGATGCCTAGCTGATAGGCAGTCGTCGATTTACTTACAGCCAATGAAAAGGTGCTCTTCACATTGCCAATGTTCGACACAGTAGCTAATTTGGTAGTGACATAGTGGTGATAAGCTGTCATGTCCTTAACTGCAATTTTTAAGAGAAAATCGGAGTCTCCTGAGACGTGGTGACACTCCATAACTTCCGGATGCGCTGTGATTCCTTTGATAAAAGTCTGAAGTGACTTTTGCGAATGGTCGATGATAGAGATCTGAACAAAGGCATTGAGCGACTTGCTTAGATGATCGGGATTCAATAATGCGACGTATTTCTTAATGACTCCTGAGCGTTCCAGTCGTTTGATTCGTTCGAATGTTGGAGTGGAGGAAAGATCCAGCAGACTCGCAATCTCTTTGATGGTCATGCGGCCATCCTCTTGAAGGAGATGAAGAATCTTTACGTCTATGTGATCGTACTTTGCCATTTTAAGGGAGAAATTCTTTCTGACTTATCCCACTGTGGTTGTTGTATTTGGAATAAAATATTACAATAGATAATAAAGTTAGAAATATTTTCTTCAACTATTGAAAATGATGGTATATACCACTATTTTCAATGAATGATGACTGACATGATGACAACCAATACCTCTTCTTCTGGAACTTCCATCCCTCTCATAGAGGACTTTATGCCAATCTCAGGCACAGATTATCTTGAACTTTATGTAGGAAATGCCTGGCAGGCAGCCCATTACTACAAGTCCGCTTTTGGATTCCGCTCACTGGCCTATGCGGGATTGAAAACTGGAATCCCTGACCACGAAAGCTACGTGGTCGAGCAAGGCAAGATAAGGCTCATACTGACATCTCCTCTGTATGGCGATAGCACAATCGGCCAGCATATTGATCGGCATGGTGATGGAGTGAAAGTCATTGCGCTCACCGTAGAAGATGCCACCTCTGCCTATGAGGCTGCCATGGCGCGAGGCGCTACATCCCAAATAGCTCCTTTTAGTGTCCAGGACGAGGGCGGGGAGGTGGTACGATCGGGAATCAAGACCTATGGAGATACGGTCCATATTTTTGTTGAGCGCAAGAACTATCGCGGTGTTTTTCTACCAGGCTATGAAGAATGGAATACGCCTCTGTTTGCTCCAGATAGTGTCGGTCTACAATACGTGGATCATTTGGTAGGTAATGTAGCAATGGGTGAAATGGATACCTGGGTAGAATTCTATGAAAAGGTCATGGGGTTCACGCAGATCGTTTCATTTGATGATAAAGATATTTCGACGGAGTACACCGCCCTGATGAGCAAGGTGATGAGTAATGGCAATGGCCGGATTAAATTTCCCATCAACGAGCCAGCAGCGGGTCTTAAGAAATCGCAAATCGAAGAATATCTCCAGTTTTATGGGGGACCAGGTGTGCAGCACATTGCAGTAGCCACCGATGATATCATCGGGACAGTGAGGCAATTAAAATCTCGTGGAGTGGAATTCCTGAGAGTACCTGATGCATACTACGATGCCGTGCCTGATCGTGTGGGT
This sequence comes from uncultured Saprospiraceae bacterium, assembly GCA_905479665.1. Classification (GTDB taxonomy): domain Bacteria; phylum Bacteroidota; class Bacteroidia; order Chitinophagales; family Saprospiraceae; genus CAJQNM01. Next base: position 137 of record CAJQNM010000281.1, on the reverse strand, counting down.
AAAATTGACGAGGATATCGAGCCACTTCGTGAATTAGGTGTTTTGGTAGACCGTGACGATGAGGGATATCTTTTACAGATTTTCACCAAACCAGTGCAGGCGAGACCAACGGTCTTTTTTGAAATTATTCAGCGCAA
>CAJQNM010000280.1 GCA_905479665.1 uncultured Saprospiraceae bacterium | reverse complement strand
AGCAACGAGGAGTATCGGCCACCAAGCATGAGGTACATGCGGCCATCAAGCACTTAGACCAAGGCTTGTTTCCCTTAGCATTCTGTAAAGTCTTGCCCGATATCGTAGGCGGTGACCAGGATTTCTGCAATATCATGCATGCCGATACCGCTGGAACCAAGACCAGCCTCGCGTATCTCTATTGGAGGGAAACTGGAGATCTTGAAGTTTGGAAAGGCATTGCGCAAGACGCGATCGTAATGAACCTCGATGATATGGCCTGTGTGGGCTGTCTGGATCAAATCGTCCTTTCATCGACGATTGGACGCAATAAGAACCTCATCCCCGGAGATGTCCTCAAAGCAATCATAGACGGCTGCAGCGAGTTTCTTGATCGGCTTCATGATCACGACATTGTAGTGACGCTGGCCGGAGGAGAGACCGCCGATGTGGGAGATATCGTACGGACCATCGATGTGGGCTATACTACGTTTGCTCGCATGCGGCGCTCCGATCTTATCGTCAATAACATCCAAGCGGGAGATGTGATCGTGGGCCTTGCCTCTTTTGGACAGACCAGCTACGAATCTGAATACAATGCCGGGATGGGAAGCAATGGGCTCACCTCAGCTCGGCATGATGTACTTACTAAGACATACGGCCGCGCCTATCCAGATAGTTGTGATCCCAACACAAGTGTTGAGTATCAGTACACGGGGCCACACTCCTTGCTTGATCCGATACAGATTGGGGATCAGGAAATATCGGTCGGAAAGCTGCTCTTGTCACCTACTCGAACATATCTCCCTGTATTGCGCCAGCTCATCGGAGCGATGGACATTCATGGATTGATCCACTGCACGGGCGGGGCACAAACCAAGGTGATGAATTTCATGGAAGATGTTGAGGTGATTAAGGACAATCTTTTTCCTCTGCCACCTCTTTTTCAGCTTATCCAGAGATCTTCTGCCACAGACTGGAAGGAGATGTACCAAGTCTTCAATATGGGGCATCGTATGGAGCTATACCTGCCCGAATCTGAGGCTCAAAGGTGTATCGAGATTTGTCAAGGATTTAATTTGGAGGCACAGATTGTGGGAAGGGTAGTCCCTGCGGAAGAAAAGAAAGTCACCATTCGGAGTGACTATGGAGAATTTAGTTATTCTGCCTTGCGGTGACACTTGGCGTAAATCCTAGGCAATAGTCATGAGACGGTATCGCTTCATCATCATTTCGATTACCGTTGTCTGGGGTTTTACCATCTGCTCAAGCATGGCTCAAGAATTGCCTCTGGTCAAGTCATTTTCTCGAACCGAGTATGGAGGTCAGAAACAAAATTGGGACATCGACCAGCTATCGGATGGCACGATGTGCTTTGCCAATTCAAGTGGCCTGTTGATGTTTGATGGGGTAAACTGGACCAATCATCCCCTGCCCAATCGGCAATTTTTACGCACGATCGAGGCTTCTCGAGACACGCTGTATGCGGGAGCCTATGGAGAGTTTGGTTATTGGCACTTTCATAGTGACAGCCTAAGATGGATCTATCAAAGTCTCTCTGAAGAACTCGGTCTGGAAGAATTGGAACGAGAGGAAATTTGGAATATCGTAGTGAGTGAGCGTGATATTTACTATCAGTCCTTCGGTAGTATTTTTGCCTTCGATCAAGACGAAATGGCAGCGCGAAAAATCGGCACTCCCAGTAATATCCAATTTATTCACTCTGTCTCCGGCGATCTTGTTCTTCAGGTGCATGGCCATGGTCTCTGTCGAATGGAGGATGATACCGTGCGTAGTATTTATGCAATTCCGCAATGGGCAAATGAGCGGATCACGGGTGTGGAGGAACTTGCGGATGGCCACTGGCTACTGAGTGCAGAAAGCGGATTGCTGATGACGCTTACTGATGGAAGGCTAGACCATTTTGACCATGAACTCGGTGCGGAATTTGATGATTTTCAAATCAACAAACTGAAGGTTTTAAAAAATGGGACCATCGCTATTGGCACGATTTCTCATGGCCTATTTTTAGTGCAGCCTGATGGGCATTTACTCTACCATTTTACCAAGGAAAATGGGATGATGAACAATACCATTTTATCCCTTTTTGAAGACAATGTAGGAAATCTCTGGGTCGGACTTGATGACGGGATAGCCATGGTAAATCTGAATAATCCGCTCAATTATTGGAGGGATTATCGAGGTCAAATTGGTACACCCTATGCCGCTGCTCGATTTCAAGATGCCTTGTATCTCGGAAGTAATCAAGGCTTATACGTGCGCTCCGACGGAGATTCCCATTACAAACCCGTGACAGGAGCCGGCGGCCAGGTATGGGAGTTATTGCAGGTCGATGACCACCTGTTTGCCGGACATAATCGGGGCCTTTTGGTGATCGATCAGGCAGGAGAGGCCAGCCTTATCCCCGGTTGGGGCATCTGGAATCTGTCTGTGGTCCAAAAAGAACCCTTGATACTCTTGGCTGGCACCTACAATGGCATCAGCTTTATTGAGCAAAAAGACAATGGTCAATTTGAGGTAAGAAACTCAAGTTTTCCCCACGCAGCCCGCCATGTGAGTATAAGTGACCAGAATGAGGTTTGGGTGGCGAGCCCTTATAAAGGGGTATATCGATTACAGCTGGATGGAGACATGGTCTTTTCAGAGCCCCCTGGTCTTCCTCACTCGATGCGTATTCGATTGGATCGCTGGGACAACCAAGTAGTGGCAATTGCCAGTGAGAGCGATCACTACCAGTTCGATCCCCCTTGTGATTGTTTTAAGATGCATGATCGACTTTCCTCCACAACTATGAGCGGTAAATATTATTCAGGAAGGGCATCGACGTATTTTGAAGTCACCAGTGATGCTGTACATTATTATAATAATGACAATGCAGTGGTCACTCTGGATCTTGCAGTGGTCGAAAATCACCGACCCTTTATTATCCTAGATGATTCCGAATATCTGATCTGCCTAGATGACGGATATGCCATTTTTCAGCCCGATGCATACACATCATGGTCCCCTCATCGAGCCCCAACCGTCTCTTCTGTCGAGGCTTTTGATAAGCAGGGGCTGTCAGTATCCAAGTCGCACCTTTTTGCCGATCATGTATCTACGATTAACTTGCCCCGTTCGACAAAGCGAGTTCGTCTTGCCTATACGCACCGATCGTTTATTCGTGATGCAAAATATCGCAGTCGTCTGCATGGTTTTGATCAAGACTGGACACGGTGGGAGTCCACACATTTCCGTGAATTCACCAACCTGCATGCGGGGTCCTATCGGTTTGACCTGAGTTCGACTCTTGGGCCCGAATCTTCTTCCTTTACCCTGATGCTGGAACCCAAATGGTATGAGACCAATGCCGCAAAAGCACTGGTATGCCTCCTTGTCTTGGGTCTGGTCTTAGGCATCAACCGTCTTTACCATTGGCGGATCGAGCGGCACAAGCGTAGGCTTCAGATCGAACATGAGCGAGAGCTCAATCGTCAACGCCTGCTTTTGCGCAATGAGATCCTGGAAAAAGACGTGATCGTCAAGAGCAAGCAATTGGCCAATTCGACCATGAGTCTGGTGCAAAAAAATGATGTCTTAAATAATATACTTGATGGACTCCAAGAGGTAAAGAAAGGGTTGGGAATCCGATTGCCGGATAAATATTATCATAATCTAGTGCGACTGATCAGGCAGAATCTCAGCTCGGATGAAGATGCCGGTTTATTTGAGACCAATTTTGACCAAGTGCACGATCAGTTTTTTAGCGAACTCCACCAGGACTTTCCTAGCCTGTCGCCCGGAGAATTGAAATTGGCCGCCTATCTGAAGATGAATTTATCCTCGAAGGAGATCGCACAATTATTAAAAATATCGGTGCGTGGTGTGGAAAATAAACGCTACCGTCTGCGAAAGAAAATGGGGCTGGCCAGTGGCGATAATTTAATGACGAGTTTGTTGAAATATTGATTTAATTGACAATGGATAATTGATAATGGACAATGGACAACGAAGGAAGGGACAACTAAGCCTTCTATGCCGGCAGGTAGGTTTTTCCGCAGTAACACGAAAGGAGAAGCAAGGAAGATGGGAATGGTGAGTAAAAGAGAGTAATAGATAACTTTCACAAGATTGTTCTAAATCGAACTTCCTACCTTCAATTCATTTTATTATCTTATCAGTGGTTAGAGCAACTTTGGCAAGTCATGCATTGGAGTAAAATGTTCGACAAAAGAGGAAAGATTACTTTTGAAGTGGCACAATATTGAAGTAATCAATAATTGCTTTCGGGGTGCGTTTTTATCGATGGGAAAATAAAGATGGGAGATTTCTGGCCTTTCTAGCCGTCTAATTTTCTTATCATGACAAACCTTATAAAACGTATGCTAGATAAATTTGGCAATATTGATAGAAAACTGATTTCTATCTTCATCTTATTGATACCTGTTTGCATCTCTAGAGCACAGTCACGTTTCATTCAGATCGACCAGAGGTTTGCGGTTGCAGCTATCGGTGGAGTTGAGCGTGCTGAAATCGATATCCCCATCCCACACTCAATCGAAGGAAGACAGGAAGTGCACGAGGTATTTTTTAGCCATCCACCTAATCGAAAATATCAAGAACTGAGCACTTCATATGCGAAGTACGAATGGACGCAGGGAAGGCCGGTAGATGAGATTAAGATAACCATCAAGATGGAGTTGATGGATTATGATTGGAAAGTGGCGCAGTCTGGATCATCTCCAGAAACCCTTAAAAAGAGTAATATGAAACGCTACACCCGTGGAACAGGATTATATAGATTGAGCGAGAAAGACGACATACCTTTTTTTGAGTCGATTGAAGGGCAGGAAGATAAAGTACGATCGATGCACTCTGCCGTGGTGGATCGACTGGAGTATATGACACGTTTTGGTCGAGATCTTGGAGCGTCTTACGCCTGGAATAACGAACACGGTGACTGTACGGAGTATGCCGATTTGCTGATTGCGATGTGTCGCCGTGAAGGGATTCCAGCTCGGCGTGTTTCTGGCTACACCATATCCTCAGCTACAGGGTTATTAGCACAAATTTTCAAGGCCTCCTACCACGCGTGGCTGGAGGTGTATTTCGATGAAAAGGGTTGGATACCGTTTGACCCGACCCATAGTGACGGAAGCAATGTGACCAGTTATGACAATCTTCAGAACAAGTATATCTACCTGCATGTGGATAACCCAGAGGGGCGTATGAAGTGGAGATACTGGGGAGGGCGGCTAAATGTGAATGAGGAGCGGACTTGGAAGGAATTTGTGTCAATAGATGAACTTACTGCAAGTAAATATTAAAATTAGTAGTAAGTATCAATACAACCTCACCATGATCAGAAGCTTACTGATGGTTACGCTGCTTGCGCTAGGGTCATGCGGATGGAGTTCACAGGAAGCAAAGTCGCATCAGACCTACGACGATAAGATGAACGACGCACCGGAGAGCTTTGGCTATGATTTTCATTTCTTAGGCCAACACTATGATGATCTGGTCCACTTAATAAAAGGGGATGCACAGCTTGTAATTTCCCCTGCGCTGCAAGCACGCGTGATGACAAGCACGGCCAATGGGGCGGAAGGAAAAAGCTTCGGTTGGCTCAATTACGAGCTGATTGGGTCGGGAGAAATATAAAAACAATTCAACCCTGTCGGAGGAGAAGAACGTTTCTGGCTTGGTCCAGAAGGTGGCCAATTTTCCATCTTTTTCCAACCGGGCTCAAGATTCGAATTTGAGCATTGGCAGGTCCCCAGGGAAATAGATACCGAACCCTTTGATCTGGTGTCGTCATCTGATGATGAAGCACACTTCGCCAAAGCCATTAACCTGACCAACTACTCTGGAACGAATCTCGACTTGGCGGTGGATCGGAGAATTAGGCTGTTGGCGAAGGACCAGGCAGAAGAAATTCTGCTTACCTCCCTACCAAAGGCTGTCAAGTGCTTGGGCTTCGAGACTGAGAATACCATCACCAATACAGGTGCGAGGCTCCGGAACGAAAGCACGGCCATGCTGTCGATATGGATCCTCAATATGTTTGTTCCTTCACCCGAAACTACGATCGTGATACCTTTCAAAGCGGGCAGTATTAGGGCCTTTCTATGAAATTGAAAGCTCCTTACCAGCAGCCGATTTGCAGCCTGGCAAGAAACTCACGCACTACCATCGAACGTTCCACTTCATGGGCCAACGAGAAGACCTGGACCAACCTGGCCAAAACACTATTTCAGGTGTCTATTGAGGAGATCCCAAAAGCCTTTGATTAGGAAAGGTGTTGAGGCAGGCGCTGACATACGACAGGATGACGGCAAGGCACTGAAGTACCTTGGAATGGTGCTGCTGTTGACCTTCTAATGGATTTCGTTTGTGCACAGCGCTCCTTTCTTAACCACCTCGGAATAGATCCGAGGCTGCATTCTTCGCCCATTTTAACTTCTTGCCCCCTATGTACCCATTGCCCCCTATGTACCCATTGTACCCATTGTACCCATTGTCCCCAGCGAAGCCTCGTACTCTGTAGTGCGAGCTCCAATTTATCAAGAACTACTAATAGATTAGTATTTATCCTAAGTATTTAGTATACTTGCATCAGAGAAAGTACATTTATGCAAGAATTAGCTACCCGTGAAGAACAAATCATGCGCATTATATGGCTCATGGAAAAGGCGTTTATTAAGGAGATTGTAGATGAATTTCCCGATCCAAAACCCCACTACAATACGGTTGCCACGATCACGAAAATATTAGAAAAGAAAGGATTCCTAGGTGCTGAGAAACTAGGGAATAGCTACCGCTATTTTCCTTTGGTGACATTGGAGGCCTACCGAGAAGAACATCTGTCAGGCATCAAGAAAAAATATTTTTCCGATTCTTTTTCCGGTCTTGTTGCCCACTTCGCCAAAAACGAGGACCTCTCTCCAGAGCAAATTGACGAAATATTAGACATCATTAAAAACAAGAAAAGCTCATGATTATTCTTGCTATTAAAGCCTCTTTGGTCATCGTATTGTTTTGGGTCTTCTACAAACTGTTGCTCGAGAGCGAGAGTTACTATACTGCTAATCGCTTTTTTCTGCTTGCTGGAATAATGCTTGCCTTCTTGTTGCCCTACACGTCTTTGCCTCCGCTGGCACAATTTCAAGGGTCGGTAGACCAGTCGATTACCTCCCTGGTACACGCTGATGCAACCCTTCCTAGTTCGATGGCAAGAAATTCATCCCCAGCCACTCACTCATCCGGAGATGTGCAGGATATAGAAAGAGGTGCATTCAGTAAACCCCATTGGTTCAAGGTGATCATGTTGATCTATCTCTTTGGCGTCCTGGTGTTAGGCATCAATTTGCTTATTCAATTTATTGCAATCACAAGGCAGGTTTTATCGAGCAAAGACAAGATTCGTGATGGCCGTACTACTCTTGTATTGCTATCTGGCACAGATGAACCTTGCTCTTTTTTCCGTTACATCTTCATCAATCCTGCACGCTACGAGCCTGATACCTACGAGCAAATTCTCACCCACGAAAAAATCCATGTAGCCAAGAGACACTGGCTCGATCTCCTCATTTCAGAGATCGCTGTC
>CAJQNM010000279.1 GCA_905479665.1 uncultured Saprospiraceae bacterium | reverse complement strand
TTTTTCATGGCTCTAAAACTTGAAGTTGTAGGTGATGCTGGGGATAATGGGCAAGAGCGACACCTGAGTGGCTCGAGGCTGTTCAGTGCGCGCATCAATTTGCAAATAGACGAAATACGGATTTTGTCGACTATAGATATTATAAAAGCTCAAGACCCATTCGCGCTCGAAATTCTTCTTAAAAAGAGTAGACTCTTTCTTATGGGCAAGTGAAACATTAAGACGGTGAAAAGGATGGAGGCGCACATTGTTGCGCGTTTCATAAATAAAATAATTGCCCTCAAATAATGATCCACCATAATTGACTTGCGTGCGACCAGTTGGCACCGTAAACGCACTTCCAGATGAGTAGACAAAAGTGCCTGAAATTGTCCATTGATCGGTCAATTGATATGAACCTACGAGCGAAAGATCATGTCTGCGATCATATCGAAAAGGAAATTTCTTGCCAAAATTTAAATCATCAAATTGTTGCTCGGTCCAGGAAAGCGTATAGGCCACCCAGCCAGTAAATCGGCCCGATTTCTTCCTGATCAGCCACTCAGTACCATAACTCCAACCCTCCCCATAGGCAAGCAAATCGTCGACATCGAGTGATTGAATGAGTTGGTTGCCCTCTTTAAAAAGGACCTGATTCTTCATGGATTTATAGTAGGCTTCGACACTAACTTCCACATTATTGTTGCGAAAATTCTGATAATAGCCCATAGCAAACTGCTGCGATTGCTGCGGTTTGGTCTTTTTGCTGGAAGGCACCCAAACATCAGTGGGTACGGCTGCTGTCGAGCTGGGAATGAGATGTAAAAACTGATTCATCATGGTATAGGAGCCCTTCAGCGATGATCGAACACCCGTTTGTAATTTTACGCTTACTCTTGGCTCCACACGATGATAGACCACCTCCTTGGAGAGAAATGATGGGATGCGAATGCCAAAATTAACCGAGACCTGTTGAGAGAGTTTCACTTCATCATTAAAGTAGAGAGCCACTTCATCAAAATATTTTACGGGTACTGAATCCAGACCAAGCTCTGGACGCATGCTGGTCAACCCCGAATTGATCCCGGCATCGCCCTGCGATTGGAATTCATGGTCCTGAAAATGAAAACCGAATTTGATGTTGTGGGCAGGACTCGGAAAATACTGAAAATCTAATTTCCCTCCGATGTCTTGAATACTGGATCGTACTGCGGTCTGAGCATTGTCCTGAATGGCACTTATCCGCTGCTCATACTGATTTAGGATGAGTGAAGAAGTGAGAAACAATTTGGGCGAAAAAATATGATTCCAACGTACCGTGCCCGTAAGATTGCCGAACAAGACGTTGTACTCAATGCCGTCTTGCGAATAAAACGCATCATCTTTTCCTCGAAATGCGCTGACAAAAATATGGTCCTTTTCTCCTACTTGCCAATTGACCTTTGCATTCAGGTCATAAAAGACATAGTCTGTGCGAATACTCTTCGGCAAAAAGGGTTTGATCAACCAGTCGAAATAGGTGCGCCGCCCCGATACAATAAATGAAGCTTTGTCCACTTTGATCGGCCCCTCCACTGTAAGCTGAGTACTGATCAATCCGATGCCGCCCTGAATTGAGTATTCCTTCTTGTTGCCTTCCTTCATGCTGATGTCAAGAATGGAAGATAGACGCCCACCATATTGAGCCGGAAAGCCACCCTTAATCAGGGTCACATTATTAATCGCTCGGGTATTAAACGTGCTGAAGAGTCCAAACAAATGATTGGGGTTGTACACGATGGCCTCATCGAGTTGCACCAAATTTTGATCTGCTGCCCCACCCCGCACGTGAAATCCGGTCGTCCCCTCTTGCCCTGATTGAACGCCTGGGAGCAATTGCACGATCTTTAAAACATCCAGCTCACCCATGATTGCTGGTATCTCTTTTATTTTCGCTACCGGAATATCCAACACACCCATTTGCGGTCTAGCAATGTTGTCGTCATTTTGGTCTGCGCTCACAACCACTTCGTCCAGACGCAGCGGGATCGGGGCAAGCTGCACATCGAGACGCAGGTCTACTGAGCTTGCAAACTGTTTTGCCTGCGCCTCAAAACCTAAATAATTATAAATCAGTGACAGGGTATCTGCTGCTCTAAGGGTAATTGAATAAAATCCATAATTATTAGTGACCGTCCCTTGACCCAACTCATCGCAAAATATGCTAGCACCAATAAGCGCCTCTCCAGAAGTTTCATCAGTAATGGTTCCACTGACTGTCCGGGATGTCTGGGAAAACAGATTAAACCCTAGAAATATGGGAAGAAATACCAGAAGAAATTTAAGCTCGACCATTACCTATCTATACGAAGGAGCAGAGAGGAATGGTTGCGTAGGAGGGGTATTTCTAATTAAACTTATAGGTCATCCCAAAATTCAGCTGAACCTGTCGTAAGAGCTGGGTGTGACGCTTGGCAAACTGCCAGGGATAGCGGAGGGAGACACCGAAGCCACCAACGGATGTTTGGTAATACAGGCCAGATTCAAAGCGAAGCAGCATGGGTTCAAAATATTTTTTTGAGTCAGATACCGACAAAATAAAATCATCACCACCATCGTCCTGGACAAATGCATAGTCGGCATCCTTAACCAACTCTGCTGATGCTCCATACGCCAGCCCTAGGTGACCTTGCCAAGGACCACGATTAAATACCAGCGCATCCACCCCAATAAATAAGCTGGTATTGACCGATTCGATAATGACGTCCTGAAATGAATAGTTGGCTGCCGGAGCCTCAACTGCAGCGATGCCCAGTGCCCGATCAAATACATTGGATTTAAAATTGACTACGGCATACTCTGCACTCACCTGCCACCGGATACGCCGGGAAATCGCCCGCATGTACTTGAGACCAATTTGATGCGCCTGCTCATCTACCGTCTCCAATTGAAATGGAAAAGCAAGACCCGCGTATCCCTCTATGGATTGAGCGCCTGGAGACCAAAGAGTCTCCTTGGGATCTACAGCGATATGCACACCGCGAATATTGCGCCTCAGAGAAGGAATTAATTTTACCTCTTTCGCTATGATGTCAAGGGTACGCATTTGAATTCTAGGCATCTTCCTTTGAGCGGCATAGCTCTGAGCTGTATTATCGACTGAGTTGTTATTCAGCGCTACTCCTTCAATATGTGCACCCGATTTACTTTTCATTGGTTTCTCCTGTTCACCCCCTCTCCCCTGCTCCTGATATTTATGAGGAATCTTGCTAGACTGAATAGTATTTGTTGGAGCTGGTTTTTCTATCGAAGATATGATTGTCTCGGGCTTGATGTCCTGCAGGTCGAGGGTGTCGATGAATACTGCCGAAGCCTCCCGATGAAGGTCTGCGTTCTTGATCGTACTTTGCTGCGATATGACTGTGACACTCAACAAGAGGCCAAAAAGCAAGAAAAAGAAAATAAACCGCCGGGACTTTTTCTTACGGCCAGCTCGAAAAGCAACGAACGACTCCCAACCCTCTTTCGGAGCGCGATGATCGGACTCTTGCTGATACCTGTTGCGTATTTTTTCCTCAAAGGTCATTTCAAAATAATTGAGTACTTAATGCCCAAATTGATGCCAAGCCTTTCGTAGGCCGATGCATCTTTTTCTTCAGAATCGCTTTGGCTCGTGCGTAATTGGATTTTGAAGTGCCCACCGAAATCCCCAACACGTCGGCAATTTCCTGATGCTTGTATTCTTCAAAAACGTAGAGATTAAATACCGTACGATAGCGCGTCGGCAGCTTCTGAATGACACTCAGTAAATTCTGGTCGAGATCAGGAACAAAATCATCGTCTGCCACGCGAGGTTCTGCTATAGAACTCAGTGCGACCAGGCTGGGCAACCGCTTTTTGGCGCGCAGTCGATCGATGCAGGTGTTCACGGTGATCTTGCCCAGCCAAGGCTGCCATGCGCAATCAGGATTAAACTTTTCCAAATGGTCAAAGCATTTGAGAAACGTATCATTTAGCGCTTCTTCGGCCTCGGGTCTCGATTTCATGTAGCGCAGTGCAATCGCAAGCACAAAGCCATAATTGTCTTCAAACAATTTGCGCTGCGCGGCTGCATCTCCCGAACGGGCCTGATATATCGTGTTCGAATCGATCTCTTTATCCTCCTTCCTACATGTATACGTCGGAAGTAGGGGAAAAGGTTGCGTTTGGGGAGAGAATCTTTCTTACTTACATCCAATGGGTCATGACCCATTGCTCCTCATTGAGGCAGCGTATTGCGACCACCTTAGAAATGTCGAACGAAATTTGTCGCATACAGATTAAGATCAAGTTAAAAATCAATATCTGTAAAAATATATTAACCCGCGTCTTAAGAATAGTATTTTATTGTATTTTTATCACATCTTAATTGGCTCCGCCGGCAAACTTTTGGCGGCAAAAGTTCGGCAAAAGCCGCCGCTTTACAAATTTCTTTACGGCATTGGGAGCAAAATATCCGGAACAAAATAAACTCACAGGTTCTCTTGTCTTCGCTATTAGCTATTCGAAACCAGCTAGTGCAGCCGTTGCTCTTGGTATCCGAGAAGCTCGGACAGTATTTTGCTCTGATCGAATTTTTCGCTCCCAATCCCTAAAATTCGTAAGGCGGACGTAATCACCAAGTACCGTCTCATTTTAATATCTGCTTGGGCTTTCTCCTTCACGAACCAGCTCTGTGAAATAATTTCTTAACCGATCCATTTCACTACTAGTCAAAAACGAAAGCAGCATTTCACGTAGGTTCTAAGCGTAATGAATTGCCCATAGGTGACTTATTAAAATAATAAATGACTTTCAATCCTATTATGTGTGCCGAAACTTGAATTAACTTAAGATCACGTTAAAAATCAACAACTGTGAAAATAATTAACTCGAATTAAGAAAACTTAAATAGTCTTCTAAGTATGCCTTAACATAATTTATGAATAAGCTGGTATAGATTACGACCAGCGAATCAAAGATCTCATGAATAAAATAGTATTCTGTTTAATGGTTCTTCTTCTAGCAGGATGTGCGGGCCCTCTGACATTGGTTCGTAAAGGAAACTTTGAAAAAGCACTAAAAATAACCAACAAACGACTCGAAAAGGGCAACATCCGAGTAAAGAATATAAATGCATTTATTTACTCGTTTAATGGACTCCATGAGAGAGATTCCATTCGTGCGCATACCAGCTTTGAGCAAAGATCCTGGATGGCAGCCCACCATTATTTCAAAAAAATTATAGATCGGCACAGTGATTGTACAGAGGCGATTACTCACATAGCACAATATGACCGATCTGCTGAATTGCACCTCATAGACGTAGACAGCCTGCTGCTGGAGGCCGGTAGGCAAAGTGCCATATTCTATTACGAGAAGGCATCACCTCACATCGCCGCTGCAGCAGATGGAGAGATTAGCGCAGCTCGGCGTGCTTACGAACTTATGGATACTGTACTCTACTATCACCCTGATTTTCCTGGTGGGCAAATGCTCTCGAGCAGACTTTTTGATCAGGCGGCCACTGGTATATTGATCAAGTCATATAGTGTTGGTCTCGACATTGCTGAGCAGCAAGAATTATTGAGTGAATTATTGGCCCCAAAATCCTATCCGCAGCAGTTGGATTGGACCATCTACTTTCTGGAAGATTCCATTCCCACCGACATCGATGCGATTCTTGAAATAGAGTTGCAAGATCTAGACGCGGGGCGCAATAGCGAGAGTACCAGTACCTGCTCACGTTCTGAAACCATTTGCTTAGGGACGGTCACGAAAAAGGTTTGGTCAAAGAAAGACTCGGCTTACATCCAGGTCGAGGAACCCGTCTACGAAGATGTCTCCGTGCAAGTCACGACCTACGAAAGGTCCAAGAGGGGTTCCTTCTCAGTGCATTGCACTTTGCTAGACAGCACTGCTCAAAAAAGCTTGCTTGATTTTAAACTTACTGCGAGTGCTAGCTGGTCGAATACCTTTTCCAAATATACCGGTGACCGTCGAGCTATCGGTGGCTTTTGTTGCCCAGCAATCGGAAGCAACTCATCATTCCCCAGTGATCTGAGTATGTTGAAGCGCGCTGCGCGGCAGATGGGTAGAGGATTACCTGGTGAAATTGATACGCGGATAGCTGAAGTACGGTGAGAGATTTGTTCTGGTTTTAGTGCTTACTTTTTCTTGATGCTGCTGGTCAAGAGGTCAAGATTTATTTGGACGCCTGGAGGGGATTCCCAAGCCCGTGAGTGGCTGTGAGTGAAGGCTGGATTGGCAAGCCCGTCTCGATTAGGAAGAACAGGAGTATTAGGGTGATTGTGATTCAATATCTAGTATTCTTGGGGAGTCCGTTATTACCCAATAGCGATGTACCGCGCTTGCCAATCTCTACGCTTCGCTATGCGCTTGGGAATCGCTCTGATCTAAGATTTCTTTTGGGAGCTTCGCTTACTGGACAGGAAGTTCTTAGGTCGACGAAAGGTAGGGATTCCGAATCACCTCCAAACTCGTCGGTCCCGCCTTAATTTATCGCTCGACTGGAGCATCTCGTCCACAAAGGCAGCAAGCTGTTTGGGGCTGACTGATCCGTTTTCGATGCCTATGACGAGGTGTAGTCTCTACACCAACTCATCCCCGTCTTCCACATACTTCTTCACCCGCTCTGAAGCTTCGGCATCTTCTGTTTTTAGAGTCCAGCCCGTGATCTCCTCAACGGGATGTCCCTCATCACCAAGATAGTTTTTGCCGTCCTTCCAATTATGGATAGCGGCGCGAGTGCCGTCAGGCAGACTAAGATCCCACCAAACATCGGTCTTCTCAGCATCGCCGGGACCAGGCTCACCGAATAACCTGACCAACGTCTCGTAGCGGGCACCTATATCGGCGAGATGCTGTAGTGGAGGTAACATCGGAACAGTATCTGCCGTTTTTGATGGTTCCGACTTGGGTTTGTGTCGATCTACTTTCTCTTTGAGATAGCGGGTGCAATCAATCATGTACTTTAGAGATCGCTCGTCTTCATATTTGTGGGGGTGCTCCCAAAATTGGATGGCGACATGTCCATCTCCTAGGTCTTCGGTTTGAAAGGCGGGAGTGGCTAGGAGTTCTTCGGTTGAGAGGTAGGGACGATAGACGATGGGGTTGAAGATGGCGTAGAATGGCATTTTGCTGGGGCCTATTTTTGAGGGTACAACTCCGGCTCTATGGATACTTACAACTCGATAATGATAATCTTCGTCTAAGGTATCTATCAGACCACACCTGGAATTCGATGTGATTTTATATAGCTCACTGCAGATCTGTATGGCCTCGCTAATTTCGGGAGCAGTTGTAAAACATAGTCGAAGAAATCGAGAACTAAAACTGGCACCGTAGACTATTCGAAGTGAGCTCTGCGTGCTATCAAGCACAACTGCACCAAACTCCCTTGAATCAAGAAAGTCTTCAAGTTCTTCAAGAGATACTACTTTCGGAGTCAATTTACCTTGGCTTGAAATAAACCTGGCAGATTGTGGCTGAAGACCTGTATTCCTATACCAATTGATATATGGCTCTAACAGAATTTCCGCTTCCCGATATGATATGACGATTTCCATTTCTAGTTGGTAACAAGTGAACCACCTGAGTTATAGTGGCTGACCCTCATGTTACCGCCATAGTTGGCTGTAAAATCACTCACTTTTCGAGCAACACTTGTAGCATTAATCAATTCGCTCGATTTGCCAGGTAATATGATGTACTCCACTCTCCTTAAAACACTATTCGAAAATCCCGCTGCTTTCAACAATTGACTTAGTGTAGCGTTCTCCTTCGAGGCTTCCATCAAAGTATTATAATTATGCATCTGATCCAGATCTACTGATCCCGAGGGATAACCAGCTTTCACTTCGTAAATAATTCCTTTCTCGGTTTGAATAAAATCAAAGTTAATTTTTTG
>CAJQNM010000278.1 GCA_905479665.1 uncultured Saprospiraceae bacterium | reverse complement strand
AGAATAAATGCATAAATAACCTGAATCGCAAGGCCATGAATAATGCCAGAAATTGCCGCCGAAAAAACGATAGCCTGACAGGGCTTATAACGCTTGATAAATCCCTGGAGTATGACTCCACGGAAAATGATTTCTTCGCAAATTAGGCCTATCAGCACGCCTCCCAGAAACAGAAAGATGGGATTGATCTCTCCAAACATGCTGCCATAATTTTCCAGCATACCTTCGTAGCCTGGTAAATAAGTCAGTAAATCTCCGACGAGAAAGGAGATGGCAAACATCAACAGGAAAGCTGTAATAAATAGAAGCACGAAAGGCTTTGGCAATGCGAGTGTATTTGACGCGAGACTGCGCTTACGTAACACGATCCAGGCTGCAAGAGGAAATGCAATGACTAAAATCAATCCCAAGCTAGTGCCAGACATGTTATCTGCACCCGCTGCACCGTCTCTCCAAAATTGATACAATAGAAATGGTAGTGCGACAACCAGCTGGGCGACTAAAAGCCAGAGGGCAATGCTCACCCCTTTTAAAAAAGAAATACCGCCATTGCTGAGCGATGTTGTGTCATCCTCGTTCATCAAATTCTCCATTCTACATTATTAATTCTCCATTCTCAATTATTTATACCCTTCCGCCTGTAACTCAAACAACTCTGCATAAAGCCCTTCCGTTTCCAACAATTCTTCGTGGGTGCCGTCTTCCAATATAGATCCATTTTTTAGGACCAAGATGCGATCGGCCATTCGTACGGTGCTGAAACGGTGACTGATTAGTACGGCGGTTTTATTTGTCGTGAGTGCAGCAAAACGGACAAACGCTTCGTACTCTGCGCGCGCGTCGAGGGCCGATGTGGGCTCGTCAAGGATCAAGAGGGAGGCGTCTTTCATATAGGCTCGGGCCAGGGCAATTTTTTGCCATTGGCCACCGGATAGTTCTTTGCCTCCTTCAAATCGCTTGCCAAGCATCTGGTCGTAGCCTTCTGGAAAGGACTCGATAATCGAATCGGCGAGACTATTTTCAGCGGCTTGATCGATGCGGGATTGATTTTCTTTGTGCTCTATCTTTCCCACCGCAATATTATCGCGAGCATTAAAGTAATAGCGCACAAAATCTTGAAAAATAACCCCGATGGCGTTGCGGTAGGAAACGTGATCGTAATTCTGAATGTCGATACCGTCCAGGGTAATGCGACCTTCCGTTGGATCATACAATCGAGCGAGTAATTTTACCAGGGTGGTTTTTCCCGCACCATTTTCACCCACTAAGGCAATTTTCTCTTCAGGATGGAGGGTGAAAGATATGTTCTTCAAAACATACTCCTCGCTGCCCGGATATTTAAAAGAAACGTTTTCGAAACGAAAACCTTCTTTTATTTCCGCTGGGAAAATAATGCCATCATTTTTTGAGGACATACGTGGTTTAATTTCCATAAATGAAAAATAATCCTGCAAATACAGTGCACTTTCGGCAATCGATGAAAAGCGAGAAAAAATAGATTGGATCTGGTTTCGCAGGCGATTGAAAGAACCACTCAAAAAGGTTAAGTCTCCAATGGTCAATAGTCCCGCTATAGTGCGCATGATAATAAGGACGTACGCACCATAGTAAGCTAGATCTCCCAAGATGTAAAAAACACTACCCCAAATGGTCTTGCGGATCGACAGCTTACGGTTGGCCTGGTAATATTTATCGGAAAGTGAACGAAATCGAGTTTTTAGAAAATCAGACAGTCCAAATAATTTCACCTCTTTGGCGGTAACATCGCTGGCACCGATAAAACGTAAATAGTCCAATTCGCGTCGCTCAGGTGTCCAGCTGCGGGTAAGCGAGTAGCTGGATCTGCTGAAATAAGCTTCGTTGAGGAAACTGGGCACGATGGCGATGACGAGCAATAAAATAAGCCAGGGCTCAAATACAATCAGGCCGCCCACCAGCGACATTACCGTAATTAAATCCTGCCCCTGAGTGAGTACCATGCTCATCAACGAAACTCTGCTCGTGGTCTGTCTCCGGGCCCGCTCGAGTTTGTCGTAAAAATCAGGATCTTCAAATTGCGCAAGATCCATTTGAGATGCTTTCTCGATGAGCTGAACAGACGACTCATTTGAATAGAGGTCCCCCAAAAGACCATCAAACAATCCGATACATCTGGTCAATACATTGGAGACCAAGGCAAGGGCAAACTCGATAGCGACATAATTCCAGACTAGTTGATAGTCTGCTGTTGCAGCACCACTTTGCAAGATGATCTCATCAATGAGCAACTTTCCTACCCACAGCGTTGCGACGGGAATTAAAGCCTTGATCAATCTGCTCAGAACATTTGCCAGAAAGAGGGGAGGGCTCGTACTCCAGATGAGTCTAAAGAACTTTGGGACATAGCGCAGGGCCCGAAAGCTTTCTCCCAGAGAGAGAGAGCCGCGACGGCCGAAGGAAAAACGCAGACTGCGCTTGTTGTCTCTATTCATGTCTGGGTAAAACTACAGTAAGCACCGGAAAGTTTAGCGAGGCCAAGCCTCATTTTCCATACCTTCCCTGCCGAATGAAGACCCTGCGCGCCTACGGACGTATTATTCTATTTCTTGTAACGATTTCGTTTTACATCGGTTGGTGCATCATCAACAAGTTGATCTATCGAGATTTTCTCAAGCACAACAAGAGGGTACGTAGTAAGTGGATCGCAGTGGCGGTGCGGATCTTGGGAATTGAGGCACAAATTAAAGGAGACTTACCGAATGCCGGTCAGGTGCATTTAGTGATTTCCAATCATCGCTCCTTTAGTGATCCATTGATCATGTTGCATTACCTTGACGCATTTCCGTTGGCCAAAGCAGAAGTCAATTCGTATCCCTTTATCGGATTTGGGGCACGAATCACTGGGGTGCTATTTGTAGCTCGTGAGAGTATGAGAAGCCGAAAGGGGGCTTTAAATGCCATTCGAGAGACCTTGGCCAGTGGCCAAAATGTTCTGGTATATCCAGAGGGCACCACCGGTATTGCCGGGACCACACGCAATTTCAAACGAGGTTCTTTTGAAGTAGCTCATCAGCTGGAATTACCGATTTTACCTGTTGCTATTGAGTATGAGAATACAGCACATCATTGGGAAAATCGATCGCTCTGGGAGCAGTATCTGCTGCAGTTTGGCGAGCGGAGATGTCGATGCAAAATCACCATTGCCGATTTTCTGCCCGCTGAAGGGGCAGACTATGGAGCTACAAAAACGAGGGAGCTAATCGATAGCTATCTGGAAATCAGTAGAGCAGAATACGATGAGGTCATGACGACTTCTGTCGCTGATTGATCTCGTCGCGGATCGCAGCAGCGCGTTCGTAGTTTTCTTCTCCAAGTACTTCTTTGAGTATCCGTTTTAGGTCATCCAAATTGTAGGAACTCAACGGGCTATCAGCGGGTTCCACCATGCCGGCTTCGACTTTTTCGACAGCGGTCAGCTCTTCACCTTCTGTGGTGTCTTCTAAAATTACGCCGGCAGCTTCCATGATAAACTCATAGGTATACACCGGGCATCCAAATCGCACGGCCATGGCTAGGGCGTCTGAAGTGCGAGAGTCTATCTCGACTACTTCCCCTCGTCTCAGGCAGATCAGTTTGGCATAAAATATTCCGTCGAGGAGATCACTGATCACAATTTCCTGTAGATCAATATCAAATGTCTCCAGGGTGTTTTTGAAAAGATCGTGAGTAAGTGGCCGGTTGGGAATCATTCGCTCCATCGCCACAGCAATGGCCTGGGCCTCAAATGCGCCAATCACTATCGGTAACCTACGTGAGCCATCCTTCTCACCAAGCACTACCGCATAGTTGTGCGACTGCGAAACACTATGTGACAACGCGACAATATCTAAGGGTATTTTCTCCATTAAAACTGGCTGTGTACAAAACGAAAGTAATACAAAATTACGGTTCTAGACGCCTTCTTTGTATGCCTTGACTGCTGCGGTTAGTTTTGGGACCACTTCGAAAAGATCACCCACCACCCCGTAATCGGCGGCCTTGAAAAAGGGAGCCTCCGGATCCTTGTTGATCACCACAATGGTCTTTGAATTATTAACTCCTCCCAAATGCTGGATGGCCCCAGAGATCCCGATGGCAATGTAAAGGTTGGGTCTGATGGCCACTCCCGTCTGACCGACGTGCTCATGGTGAGGTCTCCAACCAGAATCAGCCACAGGTCGGCTGCATGCTGTGGCTGCTCCAAGTGCCTCAGCGAGTTGCAACAAAATGTCCCAGTTTTCTGGACCCTTAAATCCACGTCCTCCTGAGACGACCAAATCTGCCTCGGGAAGCGGCACGGATCCATCCGCCTTATTGACTGATTGTACCGTGATCCGTGATTCATGCTGCACTGATTCGACTTGCTCCACTTGTGCAAGAGTTCCATTTGCTTGTGCCGGAAAAGTATTGCCCATGACCGACAGCACTTGCATATCGGAGCTAAGCTCGTAGGTGGCCACGGCCTTGCCGGAATACACCGATCGCTTCACTCGAAAGCCTGTGCTGAGATCTGGTAGACTATTGACGCCAGACGCTAGACCAGCATCAAGCATCACGGCCAGCCTACCTGCCAATGCCTTTCCTGTGCTTGTATGGCTTAAGATGATCACTTTGGCATTCACCTCAGTAGCTGCATGAGCGATTTGTTTGGCGTGATGCTGACCGTCAAAATGGTTGTTGGCGGCAGCGTGTAGAACACGATCAGCACCGTAGGTACCTAGTTCTCCAGCATTGCCGACATCGCCGATAGTCAGAGCAATGCAGGGCAGAGACATCTCATCAGCCACTTTTCGTGCGTAAGTGACGGCCTCAAATGCTGCCTTCTTGCAGGTGCCGTCCAGGTGCTCAGCGTATACGAGTATTGACATTGGTTTCGATTTATATGACTTTGGCTTCTTCGTGCAGAAGTCGTACTAGTTCATTCATGTTGTCCGGATCGACCAGCTTGCAACTGGTGCGGCCTTCCGGTTTTTCATATTCGACTATTTTGCTGGTCGCCTGGTAGGCAACTGCCTCTTTTACTTCGAGTGGTTTTCGTTTTGCCATCATGATGCCTCTCATGTTTGGTATGCGCTGCTCGGCCAGTCCTTTCGAGGCACTCAGTACAAATGGCGCCTGTATGGTCAGGACCTCTGAACCACCTTCTATATCACGGGCAATGGTAAATGTGTCGCCTTCGATGGATAATGCGTTTGCGTAGGAGATAAAGGGTAGGTCGAGGTGTGCTGCTATTCTGCTGCCCACTTCCGAGTTGTTGTAGTCGATGGTCTCCTTGCCCGTGTAGATGAGGTCGTAAGCCTCATTTTTGGCTACTGCTGCGATTTGCGCAGCCACATCTCCAGCATCCTCCGCTAGCTTATCTACCCGGATGGCATCGTCAGCTCCGATGGCCAGGGCCTTGCGAATGATTTGTTCTGAGCTGGCATCTCCCACGTTAATCACAGTGATGCTGCCACCCACTTGTTCCTTCACTTCTAAGGCTTTAACAAGAGCATACCACTCATCATATGGATTCATGATGTATTGTATTCCGTCCGTATCAAATTTGGTGCTATCTTCCACAAAAGAAATGCGACTTGTGGTGTCTGGAGTTTTGCTGATGCAGACCAATTGTTTCATAGCATTCATACTTATGTGAGAGACAAAGATAGTAACTAAACTGGTCGTAGAAAGGTTGACTCAAGATTTAATAATAACAGATTATGAATCTTGGGCCGCCCATATACATGCAAAAATACTTGACTTAAAGTTAGAAATGTATGAATAGAATGGACTTGCTCCGTCAGTATCTTGATGAGTCGCCAGATGATCCTTTTTTGATTTTTGCACTTGCCAAGGAATTTGAGAAGATTGGTGATGACGAGTTAGCCTTAGAGAAATACCGGCAACTTAAGGAGGAGCATGCGGACTATGTAGGGACATATTATCATCTCGGAAAACTGCTAGTGCGCATCGATCAGATCGGAGATGCATCTAAGGTCTATCGCAAAGGAATTAATGTGGCAAAGGCGCAGAATGACCTACACAGTAGGAGTGAATTGGAGGGAGCCTTGCTGGAAATTGGAGATTAGACTACGAGAGTTCGAGACTTCGAGACTGCGAGACTGCGAGAGTTCGAGAGTTGCGGGTGGGTGCCCTTCAGGGACAGGGTAGCGAGATGGGAGAGTTTTAGACTTCGAGATTTCGAGACAACGAGAGTTCGCGGGTTCAAGGGTTCAAAAGGTTCAAGAGTTCAATGACGACGAGGTTATATGAGAAGATGCGAGCTCAAAGCTCAAAGCTCAAAACTCACAGCTCAAAGCTCACAGCTCAAAGCTCAAAGCTCAAAGCTCCCAGCTCAAAACTCCCTCAAACACTAATTCTGCCGGGCCACAGAGCCAGACGTTTGAAAAATGGCCATCATGCAGGTGAAATTTAACCGTGAGTGTACCGCCCAATGTCTGCACTGTCTGAGTTTGATCTCCTTTGAGCTCAGCGCGAAGAGCGTGCGCCAGAGCAACAGCAGTGACGCCCGTGCCACAGCTCAAAGTCTCATCCTCAACGCCGCGCTCATAGGTTCGTACTTCTAAAGCCTCCTTGCTATTTTCTACAAAATTTACATTGACGCCCGTTTCACGAAACTGCTCTGAATAGCGGATCTTTTTGCCGACGTCGACCACATCAAGATCACTGAGATCTTCGACGTGGGTCACATAATGAGGCGAGCCCGTGTCGAGAAGATAGAATCCACGGCCCGATTCAACATTTTTCACGTCTGCCATATGAACCTCAATGTTTCGTCCATCTGGACTGATGCGCGCTTCATGCAGGCCATCGTAAGCGACAAATCTGCAGGTGTCTTGCACTCGCCCGAGATGGTGCATGCAGGAAACTGCACAGCGTGAGCCATTGCCACACAGCGATCCTTTCTTGCCGTCAGCATTGTAATAGTCCAGCCGAAAATCCGCATCCGTGCTTGGTTGCAGGATCATCAGGCCATCGGCGCCGACGCCAAATTTACGATCGCACCAATGCTTTATGAGTACTTCATCGGCATCGTGCAACCAAGGTTTTTCAAAGTGGTCGATAATCACGAAGTCGTTGCCCGTACCCTGATACTTGAAAAAAGGAATATTCATTTGATGATCTCAATTTTTTCAGGTTCCAGCACTCGGTCCTGAGGATTTTTTTCCAGATAGCATGAGCGAGCGACCATGACAGTAAAAACCAGGACGATAAACGCCAGAGACCAATAGGAGACTTTCCAGCCCCACATATTGCCTAAATATTCATCGTTGTCTGGAAGCTTAAACGGCATGGGTGCAAGTTACCACTTCACACGTTTTTCGAAGGCAATTTGCTTGGTGTAATAATTGTAAAAAAACATGATTCCAGTCACCAGCAGCTTTGTGATGAATGGATAGAGGTCAAAGAAGGCCATTTGAGAGAGCAGATAGATCAGCAACGTGCTGATGCCGATGCCGATCATGGAAAAGCCGAGCGAGAGCAGAAAAGCGTGACGAATCTTACGCTTTGGATCAAAGATAAATTTCCGCTGCAGTACAAAATTGACGAGAAATCCGCAGCTTGCAGAGATGAGATTGGATCGAACCTTCGTCATACCACTGTAGACCAAGATGAGAAACAGGCCATAGTCGACGACCGTGGCAATGGAAGAAGTGCCGGCAAATCGGAGTTTGGGGACAACGAATTGTTGCCACATTTTTTTTAGCGGAGGCAAATTGGTCAAGATTTCTACTCGAAGATAGTACTGTGTGGAAGAGTTGACCGCATTTTACTGGCAGGCACATGCTGGCTCCTATTTCTCTAGTGAGTCATGCTGAAATGTTGAGATAAGACTCTCATGATTTCTTGCGGAGGCCATCAGAGGCACACCGGAGAGGCAGAGTTATCGAATCGTTAATGGAGACCAAGCGCCAAGCTTCATCGTTAGATAATCATATCTTAAGTCAGAAAACAGAATAGCACACATAGGACTATGAAAAACACAGCACACCTTCTCCTTGTAGGGCTTCTTAGCTCATTCATTACCATCGCACTTTTTAAGGCTTTTGAAAATCCCGGTAAGATTATCATACGTGAGCGCGTGCCTGCTCATGCTGCATCGATGGATGACGATCTATTTTCTGGGGTCAAACAACGCACTTTTGTCTCTTCCGCACCGACTGACTTTATTGCAGCAGCAGATCGCTCAAAACCAGCCGTCGTTTACATCCGCTCCTTTGAGCCGGAAAAAAAGAAATATTGGAATCACAATGTATCCGCGTCGTCAGGCAGTGGTGTAATTATTGCTCCTAATGGTTTTATTGTGACCAACTATCATGTCGTAGAGGGAGGAGCAGAAATTAATATTACGCTCGATGACAAACGAGAATATACCGCAACATTGGTCGGTGCAGATCCAACCACAGATATTGCGCTGCTCAAAGTGGAAGCAGAAAATCTACCTTTTGTTGAATTTGGAAATTCAGACCGCTTGCAGGTGGGAGAGTGGGTGTTGGCCATTGGCAATCCCTTTCGCTTGGAATCGACGGTCACCGCAGGTATCGTCAGTGCCAAGGCAAGAAATATTTCGATCCTCGATTCAGAGGCATCTGTCGAGTCATTTATTCAGACGGATGCTGTGGTCAATCAAGGCAACAGTGGCGGAGCCTTGGTAAATACCAACGGTGAGCTCATTGGAATTAATGCGGCAATCATCACACAGTCCGGAAAATATGAAGGTTATTCTTTTGCGATTCCATCCAATTTAGCACAAAAGGTCGTTTCGGATCTACGCGCTTTTGGCGAAGTGCGTCGTGGGCTGCTCGGAGTAAAAATTCGCAATATTAATAGTGATATCGCCGTGCAATTGGGCATGGAAAAAGTACAGGGGGTATTTGTTGACTACGTAAATCCCAATAGCGCCGCCAAAGAAGCTGGCATCGAAAAAGGAGACGTCATCATAGGCATCGACGGAAACCCTACCAATACTTTTCCGGAGTTGCAAGAATTAGTCGCTCGCTACCATCCAGGCGATTTGATTGCCATCGCCTATCTGCGCAACAATCGAGAACTTTCTGCTAATGTTGTTTTACAACAAAAAATAATTCGACGCCTCAATCCCAAAATGATTGAAGTTGGTTTTGAACTCAAGGACCTCGCCGAAACAGAAGTTTCTAAATATGGAAAGCCCGGGGCGGTGGTCAATAGTATTTACAAAGGCAGTAAGATCATGGCCACCAATATGAAAGCTGGATTTATTATCACGTCAGTCAATGGAAAAAGTGTGAAGGATGTAGATAGCACTCTGGAGGCCATCGATGTAGATGAATCTGAAATTATCGAGCTCGGAGGTTTTTATCCGCAATTTGACGGAGATTACTTTTATGCGTTTCGGCAATAGGGTTTGGGGCTGCTATCGCAGGTCTTAGGGGCTGATGAATAATAAGTTATTCATTTAGACAAGGTTATTTTGGATTTAGACAAGTCATGGAAAATAAGCATAGTGGGACTACGTGAATTTTTTATAACGAAGTATGAATTCTAATTCAAAAGAACCAGTATAATTGGGGAAGTTATTTTTCTTCAGCCCCTTAGGTGTACGTTTGGTAGATCTGGATGGAGGAACCACCTAAGATATGGCTTACTGCATCTTATGTCTAAAGGATGCTCATGAATAAGAAGATCTTAATTTTGATTGCTTCTGTCACTTTTAATTTCCTGGCATTATCCTTAGTAGTCGGTCAGGAATATATTACTTGGACCAAAGACGATAGTCTAAATCTCCAGATTGTGGAGCAGGCCTTTGCAAATGTTATTTCACTTGACGGAGATTCTAGTGTCCTTGCACGTTGGCAGCGTGCAGATGTTGCAGATCAGCTTTGGCAATATTATTTAGAGAATCTGAAGTCGCAGTCTGGTGAGAGGGCACTTTTCAATTCTTTCGCAAGCTCTCTTCGAAACTTAGATTATCATAAGATAATTGATCGATACCAGCAGTTGAGCATCAATGGTCAATTTTGGAGGTCGATTTATCTATTTTATCGAAAGTCACTCTGGAAAAGTAAATCAAGACCAGAATCTATCATAGCTTTTACTCAGGAGCTCGATAAGCTGAACGGGCCTTTGCAGATCTCACAGATCCATTACGATATTGGATTCACAGCTCATAAATCCTGTGATTTAGCTCTGGCCCAGAGGCACTATGAGAAATTCCTTGAGATTAGTACGGATCTGAATGGATTTGAAAAAGAACGGATGCGAGCAGAGTCTGAATTGCATGCTATTGCAGCCTTAGATATTGGCCATAAGATGCCGGATTTCACTGCGGTAGATATTGATGCCAAGCCTGTTAGGTCGTCAGATTATTTAGGTAAGGTTATGATCGTGCATTTTTGGGCTACATGGTGCAAACCTTGTCGTAAAGAGCATCCAAAATTGCAGAAGTTAATTGAGCGGTATGGCTCTGACCAATTGCAGATCATTGGAATTTCATTGGATAAGAATATAGCTAGCCTTCGAGAATACATCGAACAAAAGGATATTTCCTGGCCTCAGGTGCACGCAAGTGCTGGACGCAACGATAGGTTGGTTCGGCTTATAAATGGTATGTCCCTTCCGACATATTATGTAGTTGATAGAGAAGGAATAATTCGGTTTAATTTTCACTCTCGAGAAAGAGGAGAAGATTTTGTGACAGCTGTCGAAGACTTAGTTGATTCAAAGAACTGAATGGGATTACCTTGAAATTCTTAGGATGGACTCTAATAATTCAATCTAAAGATTAGAACAGACATGTTTCAGCATTTCTGTGCTCACGTCGAGATGAGTAACAAATCGGATCAAATCTGGCCCCAGTGCCACCGCCAAGATTCCATTCTGTTTCCATTGTTCGATTCGATCTGGGGCACTGCCCTCGACTGAGAAAATCACGATATTGGTCTCCACGGGTCTTATCTCTTTTACATACGAGCAAGTGACAAGTTTTTCGGCAAGTAATTGCGCATGACGATGATCTTCTTGCAAGCGCCAACGATGATGCTCAAGAGCATAGAGCCCAGCGGCAGCCAAGTATCCAGCCTGGCGCATGCCTCCACCCATCACCTTGCGCAGCCTACGCGCTTC